>CAJLYO010000215.1 GCA_905210885.1 uncultured Eubacteriales bacterium
TTTGTTGTTTCTGATTTTCATTTTTGCACCTCTCATCTTAGAAAGTATAACATAAATTTAATTTTTTGTCAAAAATATTTTACAATTGAACACTTGAATATATGCATAAATGCTGATATAATATTTACAGCAAATGAAAATGCGGAAGTGTTTTCATACTGCTGACGAAAAACCGCAAGGGAGGAATTATTATGATGTGCAGTAAATGCGGAAAAAATGTTGCGGTTGTTTTTTTGACAAAAGTTGAAAACGGAGTTACCAAGAATGAGGGCTTGTGCATGACATGCGCCAAAAAGCTTGGAATCAATTCAATTAACAATATAATAGAAAAAATGGGAATCTCCGAGGAGGAATTTGACGAGATGAACCGCGGCGTTATGGAAAGCTTAGGGGATATGGACGGTTCCGGCGAAATTACACCGGATATGCTTTCGGGAATAATGCCTATGATGCAGAATGCGTTCGGCAATTTTGCAGATGAAAAATCCGATTTCAATGATGAACCGCCGAAAACAACCAAAACAAAGGTGGACGAAAAGAAAAAGAAAAAAAGTATTATCGAGCAGTACGCCGTAAATCTTACGGAAAAGGCTGCGAACAATCAGATAGACCGCGTTATAGGCAGGGGAAACGAGATTGAACGTGTTATTCAGATTTTGAACAGGCGCACGAAAAACAACCCTGTTTTGCTCGGTGAGCCCGGCGTAGGCAAAACCGCGATTGCGGAAGGTCTTGCGGTAAAAATCGCAAACCGCGAGGTGCCGGTAAAGCTTATGTCGAAGGAGGTTTATCTCCTTGATTTGGCAGGCGTTGTAGCCGGAACACAGTTCCGCGGTCAGTTTGAATCAAGAATTAAAGGTATAATTGACGAGGCTAAAAAGCGCGGCAACGTAATTTTTGTAATAGACGAGCTTCATAATATTGTTGCGGCAGGCGATGCCGAAGGGGCAATGGGCGCCGCAAATATCTTAAAGCCGGCTCTTGCAAAGGGTGAAATTCAGGTTATCGGTGCAACTACCCTTGAGGAATACAGAAAATATATCGAAAAAGACAGCGCTTTGGAGCGCCGCTTCCAGCCGGTAATGGTGGAGGAGCCGTCCGTAGAGGAAACAATCGAAATTATAAAGGGTATACGTGATTATTACGAAAAACATCACTGTGTAAAAATCACAGATGATGTTATTAAGACTGCCGTAAATCTGTCTGCACGGTATATTAACGACAGATTTTTGCCGGATAAGGCAATTGACGTTATTGACGAGGCAGGCTCGCGTGTTAATCTTAACAACAAGACTTTAACGGAGCTTGAAAAAAAGCGTGCGGAGCTTAAAGAGATACAGTCGCAAAAGGAAACGGCGGCTCAGGCGGATTCCATTGAGGAATATCAGAAGGCGGCTGACCTTAAGATTCACGAATGCCGCCTGACAGAACAGATAGCCGCTCTTGAAAAAGAATGCAGTAATGTTTATCTTACCGATGATGATGTGGCACAGGTAATAGAAATGTGGACGAAAATTCCTGTTCATAAGATAAGTCAGTACGAGTCCAACAGGCTTATGAATCTCGAACAGCAACTCGGCAAGCGCATTATCGGTCAGAAGGCGGCGGTTTCGAGTGTTTCCCGTGCAATCCGTGTTAACAGAGCCGGAATTTCCGATAAAAAACGCCCGGTTTCCTTTATGTTTGTGGGGCCCACGGGCGTAGGTAAAACAGAGCTTGTAAAGCAGCTTGCACGTGAGCTTTTTGATGATGAAAAGGCGCTTATAAGACTTGATATGAGTGAGTATATGGAAAAGCATGCTGCGGCAAAAATTATCGGTTCGCCTCCGGGATATGTGGGTTATGACGATGCGGGACAGCTTACCGAGAAGGTTCGCCGTCACCCGTACAGCATCATTTTGCTTGACGAAATCGAGAAGGCTCACCCGGATATATTTAATATTCTCCTTCAGATTTTGGACGACGGACGTATTACTGACAGCCACGGAAAGACCGTAAGTTTTGAAAACTGCGTGATTATAATGACGTCAAACGCAGGCTCGGAAATGAGCGCAAAACTTGTGGGCTTTAATACGACAAATGCCGATGCGGTTAAAAACAATGTTGATATCGCTCTTAAGCAGATATTCAGACCGGAGTTTTTAAACAGAATTGACGAGGTTATCGTATTCGAGCGTTTAAGCCGTGACGAACTTTTCGGAATATGCAGTCTTATGCTTTCCGATTTGGCGCAGACCGTCGGCGAAAAGGGTATCACGCTTGAGTACACGGACGCTCTTAAGAACCATATAATAGACGAGGGCTATGATGAGAAATACGGTGCACGTCCCATGAGAAGAGTTATTCACAGGCTTATTGAAACGCGCCTTGCCGAAATGATTATAACAAACGAGGTAAAAGCGGGCGATACTGTGACAATAGACTATGACAATAATAATGTGCTGTTTATAAATATAAATAAGGACTGATGTAATGAAAAGGTTTTTTAAGATATTGGGGCTTGTGCTTTTGCTGCTGTGTATTGTATGCGGCGTTGTTGCGTACCAAAACCGAAGCAATATAGCCGGTCTTATTACCGCAATGAAGTACAGCGGAGATGAGATACAGACAAAACTTGACGATTCAAGCGCCGATTTGAAGGGGGAAATAAGCAAGTACCTTGACGGTGATTTGCGTGATTTCACCGAGGAGGAAAAGCAGGCTATCGAAAACGGGGAAACAACCCGTGAGGAGGTTTTGGCGGAGATAATTACGGAGGATGCCGCAAAGGAAAAACCGTCAAATCCGACACCCGGCAACAAAACCCCTGAAACAAAAAAGCCGACATCAGATGAAATCGTAAGAAAATATACCGCGTCGCTGCTTGCCTTGGAGGGAAAGTATGTGGGATATATTGAAGGTGTTTTGGGTTCTGCCATAGACAAGTTTTATGCATTGCCGCCGGAACAGCGCACATACAGTGCAAAAATGAAGGTAATGCAGGAGTATGTAGGTCAGATAAACAGTCTTGAGGCACAGTGTGACGGAGAGGTTGAGGCAATTATTGCTCAGCTTACCAAGGAGCTTAAGGATATCAACGCCGATACCTCGATTATCAAGTCAATCAGAAAAGCATACAATAACGAAAAAAGCCTTAAAAAAGCATATTATATCAATCAGTACAGCTAATATTTAAACCGCAGTGTCTTTTGACACCGCGGTTTTTGCTTAATATAAAAAAACGACAAGTACCATAGTACCTGTCGTTTTTGGAGCTTGTGATCCGACTTGAACGGACGACCTGCTCATTACGAATGAGCTGCACTACCGACTGTGCTACACAAGCAAGTGAGCAGTAATGTCACTGCTCTATATTATATCACTGTTTTGGCATTTTGTCAAATGTTTTTTGAAAAAATTGCTGTTAAAATCCTCGTGACGCTCCGCCGCCGCC
>CAJLYO010000216.1 GCA_905210885.1 uncultured Eubacteriales bacterium
CCGCTGCTGCCCCCAGTATATATGGGGGATTGCCAAATTTTATGCTCTGTTTTCCTTTTTTCTCATTCATATCATGCAACTCCCTTATATGGATAAATGTAACTGTTACTATAATTCCCTTATGCACTGCAGATTATAATGGTAGTTTTTGTTAATCTCAGCACTGGACAAATTCATTTATTTGCTTTAACATTACTAAAGTTGCTTTACAAAGAAAAAGGAATGGAGAATCGCCGTGGAATTTACAAAGGAATACTGGGTAAACTGTTTTAGCAGATGTGTCAGATATGCTACGACTTTTTTCAAATGGATAGTTTTTTCACTGATAATGGGAACGATATGCGGGCTTGTCGGAACAGCTTTTCATATATGCGTAGAGTACGCCACCGGCTTCCGTGAGAACAATCATATGATAATATATTTTCTGCCGCTTGCGGGAATCGTGATCGTATTTATATACAGGATCTGTGGAATAAGACATTCCAAGGGAACCAATCTTGTCATCGGTTCCATAAGAAGTGTGGAGGACGAGATTCCTTCCCGTATGGCTCCGCTGATCTTCATATCGACGGTCATTACACACCTCTTTGGAGGTTCATCCGGCCGGGAAGGTGCCGCCCTTCAGATAGGTGGAAGCATCGGTGTCTCTATAGGCAAGCTGTTCAAGCTGGATGACAGCGACAAGCACATACTCACACTGTGCGGTATGAGCGCTGTCTTTTCGGCACTGTTTGGAACGCCAATAACGGCTGCACTTTTCAGTATGGAGGTCATAAGTATCGGCATCCTCTACTACTGCGCATTTGTGCCTTGTCTGTTCTCGTCAGTCATCGCATACGCAATAACGAAAAAGCTTCACGTTGTACACGACCACTACAATATAGCCGGCATGCCGACATCCGTGGATGTGCCTTTGGTGATCAAGGTCATCGGTCTGGCTATCCTGTGCGCAGTGCTCAGCAGTCTATTCTGTATATTCATGAACATTGTGCACAAGCTTTTCCGCAAATATTTCAAGAACCAGTATGTGCGCGTATTCGCAGGAGGCGTGATGCTCGTCCTGCTCAACATAATACTCAACACCACCGACTACAACGGAACCGGTATGAACATCATCGCCCAGGCGCTCAACGGAGAGGCAAAACCAACGGCTTTCCTTCTCAAGGCGCTGTTCACCGCCATAACAATAGGCTGTGGATTCCGAGGCGGTGAGATCGTTCCATCGTTCTTCGTCGGTGCCACATTTGGATGCGTCATGGGTGGACTCATGGGACTCGACCCGGGCTTTGCCGCTGCCCTCGGAATGGTGTGCTTCTTCTGTGGCGTGGTAAACTGTCCTCTTACATCTCTGTTCCTGAGCATAGAGCTGTTCGGAGCGCACGGAATACTTCTGTTCACCATAGGATGTGCCGTCAGCTACATGCTGTCCGGCTATGCAAGCCTTTACAGCACACAAAAAATAATGTATTCAAAAACAAAAACCCAGTTTGTAAACCGCGATACCGAATAAAGACATTTTTGTAAATAAATTTTAACATAAAACGACTGTAATTTTTGTTCATACTGTGGTATAATAGACACATATATTTATACCGGAGGTACATAAGAATTGAAAGACAGGATAAAAGCATTTTTAGCGTCAATAATAATAATTGTATATATAACGGCATCGTTTGCCGTATATGCCGATGGCAGCATACTCGGCTCGGAGCAGATGTATGACGGAACAATTGAAATCGCGGCAGGAACATACTACCACCAAAATGTGTTTTACAGTGACCAGTCAGGTGTGGGAAAACAGTCGGAATACTATATAGAATATACGCCGGGTTCCTCCGTTATGCCGGTTATCTCAAACGGTGCGGCGGTGTACGGCAGATATGACATAAATCAAGCATACAACTCCCTGAAAAGTGCCGGATACTATCCGGTAGGCGGAATAAACGCCGATTTTTACTCATTCCAGACCGGTGTGCCGCTTAGTCACTGCATTTCGGACGGAAAGATTATGTCAAAAGACAGCAGCCCCCAGGACGCAGTGGGCTTTATGCCGGACGGCACGGCATTTACGGGATACCTTGCCATGTACACCACCGTTAACAAAGACGGGCAAAGCGTGCTTGTGGAAAACGTAAACAAATACCGCCAGCCGTACGCAGTTTACCTTTTCACGGACGATTTCGGAAGCGAAACCTACGACACAGCTCCCGGACTTGTGGTTGTCTTAAGCGATATAAGCGACAGCATGAAAATACAGGGCGAAATAACCGCGGCGGTTGAAAGCGTTGACCATTATCAAGGTTCCGTTGCGCTCCCGAAAGGCAAATACGTTATTTCAATAAACGATAATTTAAAAGAGCAGGACAATTATAAATTTTTTGAATCATTAGCCATCGGAGACAAGGTAACCGTCCGCACTTCATTTGAAGGCGACCCGCGTTTTGCCGATGCAGTAACGGTAATGGGCGGTTCACAGGGTAAGCTTTTAAACAACGGCGAGGTTAACACAAACCTTCCCACAGGCGCCGCTCCGCGGACGGCAGTGGGTGTGCGTGCCGACGGCTCAAGCATATTTTATACAATCGACGGCAGACAAAAAAACCACAGCTACGGTGTTCAGAACACAACCCTGGCAAAACGTTTAAAGGAGCTTGGCTGTACGGACGCCATACTTTTGGACGGCGGCGGCTCAACTACATGCGGAGTAATTATGCCGGGCGATTCCGATTTTAAGGTTGTAAACTCACCCTCGGACGGAGCATTGCGCAAAAACTCAAACTTTTTCTTTTTGGTTAATAAGGAAAAACCTACGGGCAGCGCGTCAAAGCTGTTTATATATCCCCTCGATATGAAACTTTTGTCAGGAGCGAAGGGCAGCACTACAATCTCCGCAACAGATGAAAACTTTTATCCGGCGGCAGTTCCCGATGTTACATACTCCGTTTCAAGCGGAACAGCCAACGCAGACGGCAGCTTTATTACCGAAGGTGACGGAAAGTTCACTGTGTCCGCCCAAGGTGCAAACGCCTCCGGCAGCGTTACATACACGGTTTATAAAACCCCCACGGCAATAACGGTTAAAACCCCTTCGGGAAAAGCGGAAAGCATTACACTAAACCCCGGCGAGCAGGTTCAGCTTACTGCAAACGCGTGGTATAAAAATTCATTGCTGATTTCGCAAAGCAACTGCTACGGCTGGTCGGTAAACGGCGATATAGGCATGATAACCGCGGACGGTCTTTTTACCGCAGACGATACTCCGCAAAAAAAAGGTGAAATCGTAATCACAGCCGGCGATACCCAAAAGAAAATTCCGGTAACAATCAAAGGAAACACAGACGCGCCGGAATACTTCCATAAAATCGAAAATTTTGCATACAACGGCGGTAAGATTTCAATGTGTATCACAAACGAAAAAGGCATATCCGTAA
>CAJLYO010000217.1 GCA_905210885.1 uncultured Eubacteriales bacterium
ATACTTATGCTTGTTTCCGTGCCTTGCGGAATTTTTACCGGGTTGGCTTCCGGGTATATAACAAGAAATATTAAATATAAAGAGGGAGATTTTTTTGAGTAATTTTACAAGAGATATAGGAATTGATTTGGGTACGGCGAACACCCTTGTTCATTTGCGCGGCAAGGGTATTGTTGTCCGCGAGCCGTCCGTTGTTGCAATTAACTGCGAAACAAAACAGATTTTGGCGGTCGGTGATGATGCTAAAGCGATGCTTGGCAGAACTCCGGGAAATATCGTTGCAATAAGACCGATGAAGGACGGTGTTATTGCCGATTACAACATCACGCAGAATATGATAAGAAAATTTATTCAAAAGGCGTATCCCCACAAGGGATTTTTAAAGCCGCGCATCATTGTGTGTATTCCTTCGGGTGCAACCGAGGTTGAAAAGCATGCGATTGAGGAATCCGTTATGCAGGCAGGCGCAAGAGAGGTTCATCTTATAGAAGAACCTATGGCGGCTGCAATCGGTGCCGGACTTCCGGTTGACGAGCCTGTGGGAAGCATGGTTGTGGATATCGGAGGAGGAACAAGCGAGGTTGCCGTTATCTCTCTCGGCGGTATTGTTACAAGCCTTTCTCTGCGTGTTGCCGGTGACGAGCTTGATAATTCGATTGTTCAGTATGTCCGCAAAAAATACAGCCTGTTAACAGGCGAAAGAACGGCTGAAACCGTTAAAATCAAAATCGGTTCGGCATATCCCATGAAGGAAGAAAAGGCTATGGACATTAAGGGGCGCGACCTTGTTACGGGACTTCCCAAAACCATAACGATTACGTCTTTGGACGTCCGCGAGGCTTTGTCCGAGCCTGTAAACGAAATAGTTGAGGCTATTAAAAACACTTTGGAGCAAACCCCTCCGGAGCTTGCGGCGGATATTATGGAAAACGGAATTATGCTTACCGGCGGCGGTGCGCTTTTGCGCGGTCTGGACAGACTTATTCTGCTTGAAACCGGCATAAAGGTTAATATTGCGGAAACGCCTCTTGACTGTGTTGCACTGGGAACGGCGCAGATTAACACTTTCCGCGGTGCGTATATTAATAAAAAGAAAAAATAGTGCAGGTATAAAATGAAGGATTTATTCAAAAACAGACTGTTTGTTGTTTTGCTGTGCGTTTCGCTTGTGATTGTGACATGTGCCGCAGTTTTTAACATGAAGGGCGTAAGAGTACCCTTTGTGGAAAATGCGGTGTCGGTAATTATAAAGCCTTTTCAAAGTGCGATTACCTATTCGGTAAACGGTGTAAACGGATTTTTCGGCAGGTTTTCCGATGTGGGAAAACTTCAGAAGGAAAATGCAAAGCTTAAAGATGATATCAACGTTTTAAACGAAAAGCTGCGCAAGGTGCAGTCGTATAAAGATGAGAACGACCGGTTAAAGGAGCTTTTGGAGTTAAAGCAGCAAAATACGGATTTTGAATACACGGCGGCGTCGGTTATAGCGCGTGATTACGGCGGCTGGTATGAGTCGTTTACCGTTAACAAAGGCGAAGCGGACGGCGTCAAGATGTACAACGCTGTCGTTACCACAGAGGGTCTTGTCGGCTGTGTTACCGAAGTCGGAAAAAATTACGCCCGTGTACTTTCCATAATCGATTCGACAAGCTCTGTCGGTGCGGAGGTTTCGCGCACAAAGGAAATCACAATGATTGACGGCGATATCGAGCTTATGCCCAAAGGTCTTTGCAAACTGAGTAATTCCACAAAAAAAGCGTCCGTTATTCCCGGAGATTTGCTTGAAACCTCGGGGCTTGGGGACGTGTATCCGAAAGGAATTTTAATAGGCAAGGTTACCGAGGTGGATTCTGACGGTCATAAAGGCTACACGATAATTAAACCGGCAGTAAATTTTGAAAAAATAAATGAGGTTTTGATAATAACCGGGGAGAAATAAAGTGAAAAACGCGATTTATGCGGCGGCGGTTTTATTGCTTGCCGCTTTAAGGACAACTGTTTTGGAAGGTGCGGAGATTTGCGGCGCAAGCGCAAATCTCTTGCTTGCGTTAACCGTTGTTATCGGTTTGTGCGAAACTCCGGTAAGCGGCGCGGCTTTCGGACTTTTGTGCGGAATTTTCGCAGATACCCTTTCCGGCGGCGGTTTCGGCTACAGCTCGTTTGTGTTTATGTATGCCGGCGCTTTAAGCGGAGTGTTAAAAGAGTATTTTTTTAGGCTTGATGCCGTGGTTGTTCTTATATTTGCTTTTACATGGGCATTTATTCACGATTTTATATATTATTTGTTTACCCATCTTTTAAGAGGCAGTTCCGGATTTATGCATGTGTTTTTCGGAAAAATACTTATCGGCGCATGTATGACTGCGGCTGCTGCTGTCTTGATTTTTGCCGTCAGGGCGTGGATTTTGAGAATGGCTGAAAAGAAAGGAAACAGGCGCAGGTATGGTTTCTAAATTTCTAAAAGACAGATATGCTTTGCTTATAACGGCGGTTGTTTTAATAAGCGCCGTTATAGTTGCGCGTCTTTTCAGTCTGCAGATTATAAAAGGCGCAAAAAAGGCCGCAGCATTTCTGCCACGGCCAAATTTCTATATAAACTTATTTCTAGTACAGTTATTTACAAAACGATGTACTAGCAGTCTGACTACAGGATCTGCGATCATGCCTCAGCCAGATGCTTCTTTAAAGTCTCTCTTACAGCACCCTTTCCAGCGATCAGTTCTGCGAAGATGCTTTCTACATACTCCCCAAGACCTGCCTCATATAAGTCTACGCCGAAAATCTTTGCATTGCTTAAGATCGGGGCTAATACTGCGTGTACGTCACAGGACTCTCCTACCTTTACACCTGCCAGCTTGCCAGCCAGTTCCTCATACATCGGATCCGGGCTTACAGTGAAAGCGTTCAGTTCATCATCTACACCTAACAGATAACGGCCCCAGCCTGCCTGAACCATTGGGATGAATTTCAGGGACTTTACGTCAAGGTCAGGACTTGCCATGTACTCCTTAATGGTCTCACCAAAGCGGATAGACAGCTTCTGTGAAGTATCGCAGGCAATTCTCTGTGGGGTATCAGGCATAAATGGGTTTGGTACACGGATCTGAAGTACCTCATCAATAAACTTCTTTGGGGAAAGGATACCAGGATCTGTAACAACAGGAAGTCCCTCTTTATATCCAATGATCTCAACAAGCTTTACCAGGTCAGCGTCTTTCATTTCATCACTGATCTTGGTGTAGCCTAACAGGCAGCCATATACAGCCAGTGCAGTATGCAGAGGATTTAAGCAGGTACACACTTTCATGCGCTCTACCTTCTCTACTGTCTCTCTGGAAGTGAACATAACACCTGCATTCTCTAATGCCGGACGGCCATTTGGAAATGCATTTTCAATTACAAGATACTGTGCCTCTTCT
>CAJLYO010000218.1 GCA_905210885.1 uncultured Eubacteriales bacterium
AATGGGGCATTTTTGACGGAAATATTTCCCGGAGTTGTAGGCCTTTTGCTTCCGTTTATATTCGCATTTATCGTTGCCGCAATCGCAAATCCCCTTGCGCGGCTGCTACGCGAACGGCTTAAGTTTCCGAAAATTCTCGCAACGGCGCTGTCGCTGCTGTTTATTCTCTCCGTACTGTCAGGCATTATTACCGTAGCCGTAAACAGGCTGATTTCGGAGCTTACCTATCTTTTGCAGTCGATACCAAACTTTTCGGAATTTTTAACTCAGCGTTATTATGAAATATCGCAAAAGTGGGAGATTTTCCACAAATCTATTTCTCCGGAGTTTTCCGCCTATGCGGCGCAGCTTACGGAAAACATTACCGAAACGCTTACCGAGCTTTTAAAATCCCTTACAAAGCTCACAATTAACAGCGCCACAAGCATTGCGTCGAAAATCCCGTCGATTTTGCTTGTAACAGTTGCGTTTATACTGGCATGCATATTTATAACCAACGATTACGACAAAATAAAGCACAGCATAATGCTTCAGTTTCCCAAAAGCGCACACGAAAAAATCACCATGATAAAAAACTATGCCTCAAATGCGTTCCGCAAATATCTGAAAAGCATGCTTATTATCATGATGATTACGTTTTTTGAGCTTTTGCTGGGCATGATGATTTTAGGCGTGGAATACGCCTTCACATTTGCGATAATCATTGCCGTTGTGGACATTCTGCCCATTTTCGGAACAGGTACAATTCTGATTCCGTGGGGTATAGTTTCACTTATTTTCGGCAACTATCACTTAGGTTTCGGCCTTTTGATACTGTACGGTATTATAACCGTAATCCGTCAGTTTATAGAACCGAAAATCATCAGCAGTTCGCTCGGTACCTATCCGCTGTTAACCTTAATGGCAATATACGTCGGCTACAAAATTTTCGGAATTTCCGGAATGATTATGATGCCTATTGCCGTTTTGATTATTGTTTCGTTAAACGATGCGGGTGTGATTAAAATTTGGAAGACTGAGCAGTAACAACTCTTTGTATTCCTGCAAGGTCAGGCACGGCGGCTATGTTCTCATAGCCGTCTTTTTTTAATATTTCCGTTACTGCCTCGCTTTGATTATACCCTACCTCAAAGGCTATAAGATATTTCGGCTTTAAAATCTTTTTGCCGATTTCGGATATGCGTCTGTAAAAGTCAAGTCCGTCCGCACCTCCGCAAAGGGCGCCGTAAGGCTCATAATCCTTAACGTCCGGTTCAAGCCCGGCAATTACCTCCGGTTCAATATACGGGGGATTTGAAACGATAACGTCAAAACTTCCCTCGGGTATTTCTTTTAAAATATCGCAGTTTACGGTTTTAAAACGCTTGGCAACACCGTTTCCTGCGGCATTTTTCTCTGCAATTTTAATCGCCTCTTCCGATATATCCGCACCGACTGCACGGCAATGGGGACAATTTTTCAGAATACTTACCGAAATACAGCCGCTTCCCGTACCTATATCGATTATATTAACCCTTTTTCTGCCAATTTTTTCAATCATTCGTTCCGCAAGGGTTTCCGTATCCGGGCGCGGAATAAGCACGTTTTTATCCACATAAAAATCAATACCCATAAACTCTTTTGTGTTAAGTATGTACGCTATAGGCTCATGGGCGGCGCGGCGTGATATCAGGTCAAAATATCCGTCGTATTCCTCAAGGTCGCAGTTTCTGTTATTTACAATAAACATTCTGTCGGCATTAAGGTATCGCCCAAGCAGAAGCTGGGCGTCCAAAACCGCGCTCGGTATGCCGTTTTCGCGAAGAATCGCGGAGCCTTGCATCATAAGCTCGCTTATTTTCATGTTTTATCGCTCTTCTCTGAAATAGTTTGCGCCGCAGCTTGCAGGCTGAGCACCTTCTTTTTTCTTTTTCATGGAGGTTATAACAAGCACTGCAGAGGTGATTATAAACGGAAGCATCATGTAAAACGCATTTGGAAGTTCGATAACGTCACGCGGTACATAAAACTGCAATACCGTCGACGCACCGAAAACCAGTGAACCCAAAAGCGCTTTAAACGGACTCCAGCTTGCAAAAATAACAAGCGCAACCGCAATCCAGCCCTGACCGTTAACACAGCCGTTGTTCCATACACCTCCGCCGTTTACCAGAGCAATATATGCTCCGCCCAAGCCGCACACACTGCCACCTATAACGGTATTTACATACTTTATAAGCGTTACGTTTATGCCGGCAGCATCTGCCGCTGCCGGATTTTCACCCACGGAACGCACATTAAGTCCGAAACGTGTGTATTTAAGATATATTCCCATAATAATCGCAATCACAACACCGAGATAAACAAGGATATTGTGATTAAACAGCAGTCTGCCAACCACAGGAACATCTGCAAGACCGAACACATTTTTAGCCGCAAGGTTTGCCATAAATCCTTCCGGAAGTTTAGGCGAACCGTTAGGCACTCTGTTTGCCAAAACCTCGCCGAAAAAGTTTGCAACGCCTGTTCCGAAAATCGTAAGTGCAAGACCCGTTACGGTCTGATTTGCTTTAAGGGTAACAGTAATAAATGCAAAAATCAAAGCTCCGAAGGCACCTGCCGCGGCAGCCGCCAAAATCGCAAGCGGAAAGTTGTTGGTATTAAATCCAACGTAAAAACTTGCTATAGCGCCGAGATACATCATACCTTCAACACCGAGGTTCATGTTACCGGACTTTTGGGTGAGAATTTCACCGGAGGTTCCGAAAAGCAGCGGTGTACCGGCTTTAATTGAAGCATAGAGAAAATTAATAAGCTGGGTCATTATTTTTCACCCCCGTTTTTAAATACAAGCTTGTATCTTGCGAAAAATTCGCCGCCGAGAACAAAGAACAGTATAATTCCCTGTAAAACGTCGGAAACCGCAGGCGAAAGCCCGAAGGTACTCTGCATAACGCTGCTTCCCTTTTGAATAATCGCAAAAATTGCGGAAACAACGACACATATAATCGGGTTAAGACGTGCAAGCCATGCAACAATTATCGCGGTAAAGCCAACGCCGTTTGCAACACCCTCACTTAAAGTGTATGCCGCGCCGCTTACCTGAACCATGCCGGCGATACCGCAAACCGCACCGCTTAAAAACATGGTACGCAAAACTATTTTGCCGACATTCATTCCGGCATATTGTGCCGTTCTTTCGCTTTCGCCCACAACGCTTATTTCATAGCCTTGTTTTGTATATTTCATGTAAATATAGACAATCACAACAAGCAAAATCGCAATTATCCAGCCGGAGTGAACTCCGAAAACTTTTGAAAGTCGTGCACTTTCGGCAAATGACGCAATTTTGGGATATCCCGATGATGACGGGTCACGCCACGGACCTTCCGCAAAAT
>CAJLYO010000219.1 GCA_905210885.1 uncultured Eubacteriales bacterium
AGGGCGTTATCGTAATTGCCGCAACAAACAGACCTGATATACTTGACCCGGCGCTTTTAAGACCGGGCAGATTTGACAGACAGGTAGTTGTAGGCACACCGGACTTAAAAGGACGAGAGGCGATTTTGCAGGTTCACACCCGCAGAAAGCCCCTTGATACCGATGTTGACCTTTCGGTGCTTGCGAAAACCACCGCAGGTTTTTCGGGTGCAGACCTTGAGAATCTGACAAACGAGGCGGCTCTTTTGTCCGCACGCAGAGCGAAAACAAAAATCGGTATGGCGGAATTTGAGGACGCAATTATAAAGATAATTGCAGGCCCCGAGAAAAAGGCACGTATCTTAACGGAAAAAGAACGCAGGCTTACCGCCTTTCACGAGGCAGGCCACGCAATAGTTACAAGGCTTCTGCCTTCTCAGGACCCTGTCCATCAGGTTTCCATTATCCCCCGCGGCAGAGCCGGCGGATACACACTGTCGCTGCCGACCCAGGATAAGTTTTATGCGTCAAAGACTCAGATGCTTGACGAAATTGTCACACTTTTGGGCGGACGCGTTGCGGAGCAGCTTGTTATGGACGACATATCCACAGGCGCGTCAAATGATATTGAGCGTGCAACGGCGATTGCAAGAAATATGGTTGTAAAGTACGGCATGAGCGATAAGCTTGGCTCAATGACCTTCGGTTCGGAAAATTCCGAAGTATTTATCGGCAGAGATTACGGCAGAACACGTGATTACAGCGAAACCGTCGCAGCGGAAATCGATTCGGAAATCAAGAAAATTATCGATAATGCGTACGAGCGCTGCACATTCTTAATTTCAGAGCATATGGATATTCTAAACCGCGTTGCGGAAGAACTTCTTGAGAAGGAAACAATCAACGCAGAACGCTTTGAAGAGATTTTTGTTAATAAACAGCCTGAGCTTCCCTCAGAGGAAAAAACCGAAGAAGAATAAAAAAACAAACCGCTGTAGGAAATTTCCCGCAGCGGTTTATTTTTGTCCCGTAACGCTGTTAAAAATTAATGCCGGCAGGGAACCCCATACCGGCATTAAACAAATACTTACGCAAGCTCTATAAGACCGTAATTTCCGTCCTTACGCTTATACACAATGCAGGGACGGTCGTTTTCCGAATTTAAAAATACGAAAAACTCATGCTGAAGCAAATTCATTTGCAAAACGGCTTCCTCTGAATTCATGGGCTTTGCATTAAAGGTCTTTTTCTTAACGATTGAAAATTCTTTTTCCTCCGCAACCTTCTCCTCCGCCGGGAGATTGAAAGCGTCCAAAGCACCGCTTCTGAGTCGTTTTTCAAGGCGTGTTTTGTTCTTTCTTATCTGGCGTTCCATGCCGGTAATCGCCTTATCTATCGAGGAATACATATCCTCCGTAACGGTTTCCACTCTGTAAATTGTATTTAAACTGAAAACAGTAAGCTCGGCTTTTTGTCTGTCCTTTTCAACGGAAAAAACAAACTTCGCTTCCGCCTCGTCACCGAAAAACTTATCAAGCTTATCGGCCTTGCGCTCGGCATAGTCCTTAAGCCCCTGTGTTAATTCAATTCTTCTGCATGCTATGCTTGTCCTCATATTAATGTCTCCCTTCGTTGTTATCATGGGTTTAAGAGGAAGTAAACTTCCTGTAATTAATAATTCGACATTTAAACGGACAATTCCTTTTTTTAGTTTACAGCATTTCGCGGATTTTATCCGCAAGTCGCGGAATAAATTCATCATTCCGCGGATATTCCGAGAAGGTTATTTTCATTCCGGCTTCCTCCTCTATGAGGCGGACAACGGCGTCCTTGCCTATCTTCTCCTCAAGCTTGCGGCAAAGGGCAATATCCTGAATGGCGTCAAGAAAAACAAATCCGCGTGCCGACGGCAACGGTCCGTTTTTGCCGGGGTACACCGTGAACGCATCGCCGGAGGGGAAACCGCGGTCGGCGGAGGTTGTTGTATACGGGTTTATTTCATACACCGACTGGCTGCTGTAATAGAAATTATATCCCCACTGCAAAAAGCCCTCCATGCCGTACTTGTAAAGCTGCAAACCCAAAATACGTCCGCGGTAATGGGGCATGGCAAAAAACCTGTTGCCCACTTTGTTACCCTGTCCGCAGCAATAGTATGCCCACAGATTTTCGATATCATGCTCCAAAAACGGCTCTATATAATTTGTTGCGGTGACGGGGGTTTTTATAAGCCCCGTTTCGTAAAAGTCGAAATCGGAGATTGCGTCCATAACGCGGCAGCCCTCGAGAAGGGGCGTTAACAGGTCATAAGCAAAGCGGTATGCCTCCAGATGCTCAACTCTCGGCTCGTCCGAAATGTGGAAAAAGCACCGCTCCTCCACGCCCTCGCTGCGTAAAAGCTCCCTCAGCGCCGGTATAAACTGCTTTAAAAAGCCGCCGTATGCCGGGTCTGCCGCCTTAACGTGCCAGCCGAACATGTACTCTCCGTTAACAACGATATTCGGAGAATACTCAAGTCCCCACTGAGAAAACAGATGGGATATTTCAAAATATTTAATTCCGTTTTTCAGACAAAGCTCTATCCAGCGCTTTAAAAGCGTAAAATCAAAGCTGTATATACCGTCTTTTTCCGTGATTTTAACAAGCTGTGTACACGGGCGGCGGCTGCCGATTTCCGTATCAAGCGGCGGCGTTATAACAGGGGTTAAAATCATGGTTATACCAAGGTGCGCAGCCATTTTTATGTACTTTTCGATAAGCTCCCAGTGTTCACTGCCGTAAACGGGCACGCCATGTGCGGCAGCTATGCAGTCAACGTGGAACCACTGAGTGAAAATAAGCTTTTGCTCCGGAAGAACTGCGTCCTTTATATTTAATGTAACAACGCTTTTTGCGCTTGCCTTTTCGCCGCATATTAAAATCTCAATGTCAAAGCTGCCGGCCTTTGCGTCACGGGGCAAATTCACGTCAATCCACAAAACGAAATACCCCGGCTGAGCGCGCACGCAGCCGTTTTGCCGTGCAGCCGGCACCAAAAGGTCGGGCATTTTCCCTGGCGCGGTTGTAAGATAGTCCCCGTCATCATCGTAAGGGTATGCCGGAAAATCCATTATTACGTCCTTTACAAAGTATACCGTAATATACTTTTCGATTTCGGAGTGCACGGAAATTTTAAACAAATCCAGTTCGTCCGCAGTCACTGCCGTCTGGTATGCGAAATGTTCGCCCAAAAGAGCGGAAACACTTTTTTTCTCCGCCGCGCGGTCTATATCCTCGGCACAGCGTATTTTAATCATATCCGATATTGCTTTTGCGGTTATATTCAAAATCAATTCCCCCTTGCATTTTTTATAATATGATTATATAATAGTACAAAGGATAATTC
>CAJLYO010000220.1 GCA_905210885.1 uncultured Eubacteriales bacterium
GTACGGAGGACCGTCGTGTAAAATAAACGAAGGCTTACCCTCATTTTTCTTAAGCATTTCTTTGTACAGCTCAGACTGTTCCCAATTTTTCAGAGTTTCAGGCTCTCTTTTGGGCAGTCCGGCGCGCATGGGAAAATCCGTTTTTGGCAAATTAAGCGTTTTGCCGTAATCCTGTGCCATTGCTACCAACTCCAATCTGTAAGTAAATCTATTCTATCATAAAAAATAATTATTTGCAATATTATTTTGCCTTGTATGCGTTTAAAACTGTTAAAACATCTTTGTTAAGCTGTGCCTTTAATTGTTCAATTGTTTCAAACCGAACGATATCCCTCAGCTTTTTTTTGAAATATACCGTGATTTTTTTACCGTAGGCATCGCCGCTGTAGTTTAAAACATGAGTTTCAACGCGGTCTGCGCCGTCACGTATCGTAGGTTTTCCTCCTACGTTTGTTACCCCCGGAAGCAGAATGCCGTCAATGAGCGTTTCCGTCATGTAAACGCCGTAGGGAATAATAAGTCCGCTGCGCTCGATATTCATTGTGGGAAATCCAATAGTTCTTCCTATTTCGTCACCGTGAGAAACAGTGCCGGAAACCGAAAAATCACGTCCTAAAAGGGATTTTGCACGCTCAAGATTTCCGTCACTTAAATACTTGCGTATAAGCGTACTGCTGACCGTTTCACCGTTTTCCGTAACGGCAGGCAGTATATTGCAGCCTATTTTATTATCGCGGCAAAAGCGCCTTATATCATCTGTGCTTCCTTTTCTACCGCTGCCGAACCTAAAGTTAAAACCGGCGTTTATACAACTACATTTTTTAAGATACGTTTCCATAAATTTGTCCGGCGTCATGCTTTTAAAGCCGCCGTCAAAGGTTTTTACGAAAAGTATGTCCACACCCATATTTTCAATAATCGCGTTTCTTTCCTCAACAGTTATTATCCGTTTTGCGTCGGAAGTATTTCTGTCGAATGTGAAAACCGCGGATTTTACACCGTTTTTCTTTGCGTACTCAACAGCCTGTCCCACCAGAGCACGGTGCGCAGTATGCATGCCGTCAAAAGAGCCCAGCGCCGCCGATGTTCCGTCAAGAAGGGAAATATCGTCATTAGTCACAATCATTTTCCGTCACCGCCGAAAAAGCATTTTACCATTTTAAGCATGCCGCCGCACCCTTCCGATACACACAGAAAAGTGCCGTTGTCATCATACACTCTGTACCGCTTTCCTTCCTCAATTCCGCGGATTTTCACGGGATTTCCGTTAAGCACCCTGCGAAGGACCTCGCCGGAAACGGCAATTTTTTCATAGTTAAACATATCGTCAACCGGCGTAATAAACTTTTCTGCGCCGCTTTCTTCAAGCTGCTTGAGAGTTACCGAGTTTTCAATAAAAAAACCTGCACTTTCCGTGCGCGTAAGCGCCACCATTGCAGCGCCGGTTCCCAAAACCTCGCCTATATCGCGGCATAACGTGCGTATATAAGTACCTTTTGAACACTTTATATCCAGTGTCACATCGTTTCCGTCAATTTTAAGTATATCAATTCCGTAAATGCTGATGCTGCGCGGCTTGCGCTCTATCTCTATGCCCTGCCGTCCAAGCTTGTAAAGCTTTTGCCCGTTAACCTTAACGGCAGAAAACATCGGCGGAATCTGAGAAATATCGCCGACAAAGCCTAAAACAGCTTTTTTAATTTCCTCCGGCGTTACATTTACATCTTTAGTGTACAAAACCTTACCGCTTAAATCCTGAGTGTCCGTTTCAAGCCCCAGCCGCATTACGGCAGGGTAACGCTTATCGGAAACGGTAAGCATGTCGGAAAGCTTTGTGCCTGTCCCTATGCACACAGGCAAAACGCCCTGCGCGTCAGGGTCAAGCGTACCTGTATGTCCGACTTTTTTTATGCCGGTTATGCGCCGCACTTTATATATAACGTCGTGGGACGTCATTCCGGCAGGCTTATAAACATTAATTATCCCGTTCAAAACCAATTAACCTCCGATTGCCGCTTCTGCCTCGGCATAAATAAGCTTTTTAACCTCAGCAAGCGGCTTTTCGATAAAACAGCCGCTTGCACGGACATGACCACCGCCGCCGAATTTAACCGCAATTTTTGCCACGTCCTCGCCTTTGGAACGAAAACTTACTTTAACACCGTTATCTTTCTCTTTAAAATACAGTGCAATCCGCGCCGTATCAAGACTTTTGGGATAATCCACAAGTCCGCCGAGCTCGGAGTCCCGCACATTGTACTTCTCTATCACTTCTTTTGTAACCGTAACGGAAGCAATTTTGCCGTCACAAACGGTTTCAAGGGTTTTAAGCGCCTCCGCGGCAAGCTTTAATTCCCTCAGTGTATTTGTGGCGAAAAGGTATGAATTGATATACGGAAAATTAATCCCGGTTTTAATAAGCTCCCCTGCGATTTCGTGAGTTTGCGGAGTAGTGTTTGAATACGCAAAACTGCCCGTGTCGGAGGATATCGCGGTATACAGATTAAAGGCTATATCCGCGGTAATTTCCTCCCCCGTTATAATAAGCAACTTATAAATAAGCTCCCCTGCCGCAGCGGCACCCGGGTCGACATGATTAAGCTTTGCATAGCCCGGGTTTGTGCCGTGATGGTCAATATTTACCGTATCCGCAAAAGTTTCAAACATTTCCTTCCGCGTTCCCAGGCGGTCCAAATCGCCGCAGTCCACCGCAACCATTAAATCCGGGGTAAACTTATCGCACGGAGCGTCCTTCAAAAGCTTTGTGTACCTGTTTACGAAATCCGTCGGCTCTATAATAACCTCAGCTTGTTTTCCCATGTTTAAAAGGGCAAGCTTTAAGGCATATGATGAGCCAAGACAGTCCCCGTCGACGCTTTTATGTGGGAAAATGAGTATTCTTTCACTTTCCCTGATTTTTTCAGCTATTTTTTCAAGCATAATTTTAAAGTCCTTTTAAAATTTCATTAATATGTGCGCCGTATTCAATCGAATGGTCAAGCTTAAAGGAAATTTCGGGCGCAGCGCGGAGTTTTAGACGGTTTGCAAGCTCGCGGCGCACAAAGCCGGACGCGCTGTGCAGTCCGTCAATTGCGTCCTGCTGAACCTTTTCGCTCCCCATAACGCTGACAAAAGCAACGCATTTACCCAAATCCTTGGAAACATCAGCCGCCACAACGCTTATAAGCCCGTTTTTAACTCTGGGGTCTTTAAGTTCGCGTATAATTTGGCTAAGCTCCCTTTTTGCCTCTTCGTTTATCCTGTTTATTCTGTTTGACATTGTTAATTCGTGTTATCTGGGTACCTCTTCCATAACGAAGCACTCAATAATGTCGCCGACC
>CAJLYO010000221.1 GCA_905210885.1 uncultured Eubacteriales bacterium
CGGGCAAGCCTGGCGTTTCTGCCCCAAGCAATACATGGGATATAATCTGACTTATTATGTGAGCGGTTAACCGCAAGCAAAATATCCGTAATCTCCCTGCCGAATGGGGTTGTTCTGTAGGTGGGCGTCTTACATATGTACCCGTTTAACACCGCTTCGTTTACATATTCCTTATCAAGGGGCGCAGGATACACAGCTTTTGCAAAAAGCGTAAGCACAAGCCGGCTTCCGACGCCTGAATAATTATTATACGAACGAAACTGACCGCTTACGTAAAGCTTGTCGCCTTCCTTCCACAATTCACGGTCAATAAGCCTTTCCGGTGCGGTTACGACAATATCGTCCACGCTTTCGGACAGGCGCGGCACAGTAAGCGTAAAGCTGTAAAAAACCTCGCCGAAGCTTTCGTGACTGTATGTAAATCCGCCTGACAGCTCGCCGACAAGCTCAGCCTTGTTATTCATAAGTATATTTTCCAAAACCTTCACTCTCCCGTTATATTGATATATAACATGTTTATTCGGTGAAGGCAGTTTATAGAACAGTTACGCCTCTGTTTTGTCTGACAAAATATCTCGGATTTCCGTCAAAAGCTCCTCTGCCGTGGGAGCGGAAACCTCCGGTTCGGGCGGCAGCTCCTCCTTTACAAGCTTTGATTTTGCTTTATTTATTACGCGTATAAACAAAAATATCGACATGGCAATAATCAGAAAATCAACAACGCTGCTTATAAAATTACCGTACATAATGGCAGAGCCGGTTTTCTCGTCCAGCACGATTTTTAAATCCTCAAATTTCATGCCGGAAGTTAAATAGGCAAAAATCGGCATAATAAGGTCATTTACAACAGAAGTTACGATTTTCCCGAAGGCCGAACCGATTATAACACCCACTGCCATGTCAAGCACATTGCCCTTGAAGGCAAATTCTTTGAAATCCTGTATGATTTTCATTTTACTTCCTCCGATTTATCAGCTGTACTTATCTACACGAAATTCCCGGAGAGAGTTGATATGGTCAAGAGCCTTGCCCGTACCGAGAGCAACGCAGGAAATCGCTTCCGGCGCAATTTCACAGTCAATTCCCGTATGAAGGGAAATCAGCTTGTCAAGCCCCTTAATAAGCGAACCGCCGCCGGTCATAACAATGCCGTTTGTGCTGATATCACCCAAAAGCTCAGGCGGTGTTTTTTCCAAAACGCCTTTAACCGCCTCCACAATCTGCTCAGAAACCTCGCCGAAGGCTTCCTTTGTTTCCTCCGAATTAACGGTTATTGTCTGAGGCAGACCGGTAACAAGGCTTCTGCCCTTTATCTGCATTTCGGAGAACTCGGACTCCATGGACGAATACACACAGCCGATTTTAATTTTTAACTCTTCGGCGGTTCTTTCACCGATCAGAATATTATGTTTTTTCTTAATATACTTAATTATCGCCTCGTCAAACTTATCGCCGGCAACCTTAATTGAATCTGACTGCACTATACCGCCGAGAGAAATAACGGCGATATCGGTAGTTCCTCCTCCTATATCGATTACCATGCTGCCGACCGGCTGGGCAATGTCAATCCCGGCGCCGATTGCGGCGGCAATAGGCTCCTCTATAAGAAAGGAACGGCGCGCCCCTGCCTGAGCCGACGCCTCTTTAACTGCACGTGCCTCAACCTCGGTAACACCGCTGGGCACGCATATGATTATACGCGGACGGAAAAGCCGTCTTTTGCAGATTTTCTCCAGAAAATATTTAAGCATTTTTTCCGTCATGTTATAATCGGAAATAACGCCGTCACGCAGGGGACGTATTGCAATTATATTTTCGGGTGTGCGTCCGATCATTCTCTGTGCCTCGGCGCCTACTGCGCGAAGCTCCTTTGTTTCAACGTTGATTGCCACAACGGAAGGCTCCTGCAGAACTATGCCCTTTCCCTTTACGTATACCAGGACAGACGCTGTCCCCAAGTCAATTCCCACATCATTTGAACCTCTGAAAAAACCGAACATCTGCACTCCTCCTTGCTACAGCAGCGAAACCGCTGTTTTTGCATCGTCAAACGCCTTTGCCGCAAGCGTTTCCGAAACGGCAAGATTGTTTTCCACAATGCTTTTTCTGTTTTCAACTATAAAATCAGCCGCAAGCATAAGCTTTTTCGCGTCAAGTTCCGAAACGTCAAAGCTGAAATTCTTGCTGTGGCTTTTAATAACCGAATCCACCTTGGGGTCATAGGACAGCCCGATTATAGGCGTACCGACGTTGAGCGCATATATCAGAAGATGCAGCCTCATTCCCAGAACAAGCTGTGCGCTCTCCGCCAAAATCATAAGCTGCGATGCATTGATTTTTTTCTTTATAAGCACGGTTTTAAAATCAAGGCTGCGCCGTATACGCGAGCAGATACCGAAATCAAACTTCTTGTGCATGGGCACAAAAACGGGGGTATAGCCGTAGCGCGCGTTAACGTATTCGCAGAAACGGATAATTGTCTGTTCAAAATCCGGTGCGTTTTTCTCCCACTCGCGCACAGAAACGAGAAAATATTTTTCATCGCGGTCGATTCCGTTTTCCTCGCAAATCTTTAAAAGCTCACCGTCTGCCGGAATTATGGAATATGCCGGGTCGGCGGTAACGGTAACGTTATCCGTGGGAACACCCAGGCTTCCAAGCTCGCCGAAGGATATTTCGTCACGCAGTGTAATTACGTCAACGTTCTTTAGCACCTCAGCAGCTCTGGCGCGGTTTTTCTCATTGTTGACCGGACCTATGCCGTTTGCGTAAACCATTGTTCTCATGCCGTTTTTATGAGCCATTGATATGATTTTCAAGTAATAAACAAGCGACTTTGTGCTTGTAACGTCTTGGACAAGACTTCCGCCGCCGCTGATTAAAAGGCGTGACGTTTTCATTGCATTATTTATTTTAAACAAATTAAAGCGGTTGATACTTTTTATTCCGTACTTTTCCTCGGTTTCCTTCGGATTTTTGGAAAGGGCAATTATGCGTATATCAGGCTTTATATCCTTTAAATTATTGACAATTGCATGCAAGAGCGAATCGTCGCCGATATTACGGTAGCCGTAATATCCGGAAATTATGCAATCGCTTTTAAGCCGCGGATTATCCTTTAGAAGTTCACTGTAGGCATGTTCGTAATCGTCGGTCATTTTCTCTATGGAGTAATTCTCCGCAATTACCTTTCTGTTATACTTCTGCATGTGAACGATTTCTTCCGGCGGAATATCAAAAATTGCATTAATATCGGACAAAAGCTTTTCGGGCGTTGACATTTCGCAGCCGCGGCAGCAGAAATTTGTGTCAATGGCGGTTT
>CAJLYO010000222.1 GCA_905210885.1 uncultured Eubacteriales bacterium
AAATGTGGGTATAACCGTTATACCGGGTATGGAAATCGAAAGCTCGGAGGAAATCCATATTGTGTCCCTTTTTCCTCACATTGACGCTGCGCTTGAAGCAGAAAAGTATGTTTTTTCACACCTGCCGAAAATTAAAAACCGCGAGGATATTTTCGGAGAACAGCTTATAATGGACAGCGATGACAACGTGGTGGGGAAGGAGGAGCAGATGTTAATAACCGCAGCTGCCCTTGATATTTTTGCGGTGTTTGATATGGTAAAATCTCTTGGCGGTGTGTGCTATCCGGCACATGTGGACAGACATTCGTACAGTGTTTTGTCAAATTTGGGTTTTATTCCGCCGGAGCTTAAAACGTCGTTTATCGAAATTTCTAAAAATGTGGACAACCCGGAGGAATATGTGAAAAATAAGGGGCTTTTGCGGTATAAAGTAATAAGAAGTTCCGACGCACACTATTTGGGCGATATTTCGGAAGCGGTAAACGATATTGAAGTTTTGGGCAATAGTACTAAAAATTTATTGTCATATTTTACTGAAATGACAGTGTAAATCAGTAAAAATTGTAGATTTTTTGACAAAATTCTGTTATAATATTATAAGTATTATTATTTGTAGGAGGAAAAGTAATGGCAAAAAGCACTACATTACCGTTTGCAGGTACAAAAGAGCAAAGGGAAAAGCTTGACGAAATTATTGCCGCTCACAAGGACATGGACGGCGGCTTGATTCCGGTTTTGCACCAGGCGCAGGAGGTATACGGTTACCTTCCCATTGAAGTTCAGCAAATTATTGCCGACGGACTGAATATCCCCATGGCTGAGGTTTACGGTGTTGTAACGTTCTATACACAGTTTACAACCAACCCCAAGGGCAAGTATAAAATCGCAGTCTGTCTTGGTACTGCGTGCTACGTTAAAGGCTCGCAGGGATTGCTCGATAAAATTAAGGAGCGTCTTAAAATTGACGTTGGAGAATGTACTCCCGACGGTAAGTTTTCAATTGACGCAACACGCTGCATAGGTGCATGCGGTCTGGCGCCGGTTCTGACCGTTAACGACGATGTTTACGGCAGACTTACGGTTGACGATATTGATGGTATTTTGGATAAATACATAAACGACTGATATGAAGGAGTTGTCGCTTCATATACTTGACATCGCGCAGAATTCAATCACTGCCGGGGCAAGCCTTGTGCAGATTGAAATTGCAGAGGATACTGCCGCCGATACTCTTACAATTACCGTTACGGACAACGGAAAGGGTATGAGTGAGGAATTTTTAAAAAAAGTGCGCGACCCTTTCACAACCACGCGGAAAACGCGTCCTGTGGGTATGGGAATATCTTTGTTTGAAAGCGCCGCGAAGGCATGTGACGGCGGTTTTGACATAACGTCAAAGTTAGGCGCCGGTACAACGGTTAAGGCTTGGTTTAAGCGCAGCCATATTGACCGTGAGCCTATAGGCGACATGGCGGAAACTTTTGTAACCATAATCGGGACAAACCCCGATATTGACTATACCTATACTCATATTTTCAACGGGGAAAGCTTTTGCATCGATACGCGCGAGATGCGCAGGGTGCTGGGGGAGGTTCCTCTGACGCAGTTTGAGGTTGTAACGTGGATAAAGGACAGCATATATGAGTCGCTTAATAATATTATGGGAGGTTATGAAGAATGAAAAGCTTGGCTGAATTGGAAGCAATCAGAAACAAGACAATAAATACAATGAATTTGCGTAAGGACGGCGACCACGGCACAAGAATCATCGTGGGTATGGCTACCTGCGGTATTGCCGCCGGCGCAAGAGATACGTTAAATGCAATTACCGAGGAGCTTGCAAAAAGAAATGTACAGCATGCAACCGTAGCACAGACAGGCTGTATCGGAATGTGCAGATTAGAACCTATCGTTGAGGTATTGGTACCCGGCGAGGAAAAGGTTACATACGTTAAGGTTGACAGAGAAAGAGCCGTTAGAATCGTTAACGAGCATATTATAAACAATAAGCCGGTGATTGAGTACACAATCGGCGCGGTTGAAAAATAATCGGGAGGAGAAGTATTACAATGAATTTGGTTAGATCTCATATTCTTGTCTGCGGCGGTACCGGCTGTACATCATCGGGAAGTGCAAAACTTATTGAGGAGTTTGAAGCACAGCTTAACCGTGTAGGCATGGCGGACGAGGTTAAAGTTGTTAAAACGGGCTGCTTTGGTCTTTGCGCACTGGGGCCTATTGTTATAGTTTACCCGGAAGGTGCGTTCTACAGCAGAATTACCGCAGAGGACGTTAAGACAATTGTTGATGAGCATATAGTAAAGGGCAGAATAGTTAAATCTCTGCTTTATGATGAGGCTGTTCACGATAACGAGGACGTTAAGCCTTTAAACGAGATTAATTTCTACAAGCATCAGATGCGTATAGCGCTTAAAAACTGCGGTGTTATCGACCCGGAAAACATAGATGAGTACATAGCTTTGGACGGTTATAAGGCTTTGGGCAAGGTTTTGACCGAAATGACCCCTGAGCAGGTTATACAGATTATGAAAGACTCCGGACTTCGCGGACGCGGAGGCGGCGGCTTCCCCACAGGCGTAAAATGGAGCTTTGCCGCAGCGCAGCCCAAGGGCAAAAAGTTTGTCGGCTGTAACGCGGACGAGGGCGACCCCGGTGCGTTTATGGACAGAAGCGTTTTGGAGGGTGACCCCCACTCGGTAATCGAGGCTATGGCTATTGCAGGTTATGCAATCGGCTCGGACCAGGGTTACATATACATAAGAGCGGAGTATCCTATTGCCGTTAAGCGTTTGCAGATTGCAATCGACCAGGCTAAGGAATACGGTCTTTTGGGTGACGATATTTTCGGTACAGGCTTTAGCTTTAATCTTGAAATCAGATTGGGTGCCGGCGCATTTGTCTGCGGCGAGGAAACCGCGCTGATGACCTCCATCGAAGGCCATCGCGGCGAGCCCAGACCCCGTCCTCCGTTCCCGGCGGTAAAAGGTCTGTTCGAACGGCCCACCGTGCTCAACAACGTGGAGACCTACGCCAACATTCCGCAGATTATCCTCAAAGGCGCCGACTGGTTCGCCTCCATGGGTACTGAGAAATCCAAGGGCACCAAGGTATTCGCGCTGGGCGGCAAAATCCATAACACCGGCTTGGTAGAAGTTCCCATGGGCACCACCCTGCGGGAGATCGTCGAGGAAATCGGCGGCGGCATTCCCAACGGCAAGAAATTCAAAGCAGCGCAGACCGGCGGTCCTTCCGGCGGCT
>CAJLYO010000223.1 GCA_905210885.1 uncultured Eubacteriales bacterium
AGTTGAAAAAACGCAGAATACCT
The DNA here is from genome assembly GCA_905210885.1 of uncultured Eubacteriales bacterium. Lineage (GTDB taxonomy): Bacteria > Bacillota > Clostridia > Monoglobales > Firm-18 > CAJLYO01. The sequence goes on from CAJLYO010000223.1 coordinate 24, forward strand.
ACAAGGTTTTTGCAGTTGAAAACATGAACACGCTGAAGCCTCTTGAAAGCACGAAATAACAGCTAAAAAAGGGACGTGCGGTTATATACCTGCACGTCCTTTTAAAAAATGTTTGAAAATTATAAACTTGTAAAATGCAAAAATTCAATTTATAATAAGCTATAAGAAACATAAACGAGGTGATTCGGTGAGTTTTACGGTAAAACCAGTAAAAAAAGGCATAGTGCGCATAAGCACGGACGGCGAAATGCCGCAGAACTATCTTGAAAGGTACGGTATAATAAACGTGCCGAAATGCGACGGTACGGCGGACGCGGAGGTATGCGAAAATAAAATAACGCTGCCCGGCGGACGTACGCTGGAATTTTCCGTTCGTCCCAAAAATGATGATAAAGACTGGAGCGGCGAAATTGATTATCTTTTGGGAAAATTTAAAAATAAAATCCCTGAAAGCCGAATAGAAGGCAGACCGGAGGAGGTTCTGCCGCCGGACTACAAGCTTTTGGAGGGCAGAGAGTCCGAAAAGAAATTCGGTATAAGCTTTAAAATAGACGATGACGAAAGATTTTTCGGTCTTGGCGAGGCAGGCCGTGACAGAGTAGAACTGCGCGGCGATTCGTATCAAAACTGGGCGGTGTATCAGTTTGACGAGGTTTCCATTCCCCTTGTATACAGCAATAAAAACTGGGGACTTTTCATTGCCGCTCAAGACAGGCATTTTGTTGATATTGACGACCGGAAAAAGGGGTATATCACCGTTGCCGGCAACTTTGACGTGCTTGACGTTTACCTTTTGTACGGTGAGTCAATGAAGGATATTTTGGGCTTGTACACCGATATTACGGGCAAAAGCATGCTGCTGCCGAAATGGGCGTACGGTCTTACATATATCGCGCAAATTCACCAGAATCAGTTTGAAATTATGGACGATATGATGAAGTTCCGCGAAAAGCATATTCCGTGCGATAACGTAAGCCTTGAACCCGGGTGGATGACGAAATTTTACGATTATTCCTTTGATAAACAGTGGGACCTTAAAAAATTTCATATCGAAGCTTGGATGCATTCGCGTGAATATCCCGGCTCGTTTCCCCAGACGCTGCGCCGTTTCGGATTCCACATGACGCTGTGGATGTGCATGGAATACGATTTGTGCGACCGGGAGGAGCGCCTTATAACCGGCGAGGGCAAGCTGCCGGCGTGGTACGACCATGTAAAAAAGTTTGTTAACGACGGTGCGGACGGCTTTAAAATCGACCCTGCCGATATGATTATGCGAATCGAACCGGATAAATATTATACCAACGGCAAAAGTGAGCTTGAAATGCATAACGTTTCCCAGGTGCTTGTTATGAAACAGATGCATAACGGCTTTGCGGAGCAGATGAACATGCGTCCGTTTATTCATTACAGCGGCGGATATTCCGGTCAGCAGCGCTGGGGCGCGGCAACGACAGGCGATAACGGCGGACTTGAGGGAAGCATGATATGGCTTGAAAACCTTGCAATGTCTGGCTTTATGAACTCCACGGTTGATATGGATATCTACCATAAGGAGGCAATTCACTTTGCAATGCTTGCCCCGTGGGCGCATCATAACGCGTGGTCTGGCATACGTCAGCCTTGGTATGCGGGACCGGAAAATGAGAAAATCTATATTGATTATGCACGTCTGCGCTACAGCATAATCCCATATATGTATTCCGCGGCTATAGAGTGTCATGAAACAGGCGTCCCCATGCTTCGGCCAATGGCGCTTCAGTACCAAGATGATGAAGTGTGTCTTGAATGTTCAAAGCAGTATATGATTGGCGACTATATTTTAATTTCCGCTTTTACGGATACGGTGTACCTGCCCGAGGGCAAGTGGCTCGACTATTGGACAGGCGAGGTGTATGACGGACGGCAGACAATAACGGATTACGTTCCGCCGAAAGATAAGGGCGGCGCGTTCTTTGTAAAATTAGGCGCGATTATACCGAAATGGAAGGACAGGGACTTTGTAACCCAGTATTCCGACGAGAAAATTCAGCTTCATTTTTATCCGTTCGGAAAGAGCGAATACATTTTCCGTGAGGACGACGGCATAAGCCTTGATTATATAGAAAGCACCTCATGCCATACAAAAATTACATGCTCGGAAAACGAAAACGAGGTTGTAATAAACATCGGCGAAAGAATGGGAGAATACAAAGACAAGCCGAAGGACAGAATTTGGCAGATTTATGTTCATAACTGCGATAAGCCGGTTAAGGTTATATGCAGTGAAAAAACAGAAATAATGTAACGGAAAAAACCGCACTTCGTTTTTACGCGAGGTGCGGTTTTTTGCCGGTATTATTATTTGTACAGTTCAGCCTTGCCGATGTCGTTAAACAGATTCATCTTAAATTCAACAACTTCTTTCATTGCCTCAATGCAAGGGGGATAGATTGCATTGGGTTCAATCCACTTGGGATTCTCGGCAAGAACCTCACGGCACTTTTTATAGAATGCGAATTTAATATCGCTTGAAATATTGATTTTTGAAATACCGATTTTTACCGAAGCGGCAATCTCGTCATCGGGGTTGCTTGAACCGCCGTGGAGAACAAGAGGAACGCTTACTGTATCGCGTATTGTCTTTAAAAGGTCAAGCTTTAATTCCGGCTTCATGTTCTTGGGATAAATACCGTGAGCCGTACCGATGGCAACTGCAAGAGAGTCAATGCCGGTCTTTTCGATAAAGTCTTTTGCCTGAGCAGGGTCGGTGTAGATAATATCGCTTGTGCCGCCTTCGTAGGAATCGCCTGTTGTTCCGATTGTGCCAAGCTCTGCCTCAACGGAAACGTTTGAAGGGTGAGCAACCTCAACTACCTTCTTTGTGATTGCGATGTTGTCCTCGTATGACATGTGTGACGCGTCAATCATAACTGAGGTAAAGCCGCAGCGGATAGCACGGAGGATTTCCTCAAACTTGCCGCCGTGGTCAAGGTGTATTACCATGGGCACTCTGGAGTTATGAGCCTCTTCAATGCATGTTTTAATAAAGCTGTCGCCCAAAAATTCAAGCTCTGTGGGGTGGATTGCAAGGATAACAGGTGCATTTTTCTCGTTTGCGCTTTCAACAACACCCTTCAAGATTGATTCGCTGCCGATATTGAAGGCGGGAACCGCAAATCCGTTTTTGTCCGCTACTGCAAGTAATTCTTTCATGTTCATTAACATTTTAACACATCTCCTTTTGATTTTTGTTTTTGGAG
>CAJLYO010000224.1 GCA_905210885.1 uncultured Eubacteriales bacterium
GAACCTCATCGTTTAAATATAAGTCATAAGTGCCGGCAGCCGTATCGAGCAAAATTCCTAAAGTAAACCATGCATTGTCACTAAACTGCCCCAACGCAGGCGCAACTTTTGCCCAGCCGGCGTTATTTCGCCAATCCTTTGCAGAGGTAATATATGCACGCACAAGGGGCGTTGTATTGCTGGTCTGCACCGATATTTCAAATGACGACCAGGTTTTCACATAAAAATCCGCGCTGACGTAAACTTTTCCCGTCAGCTCCTCGTCCGCAGTATCCGCAAAGCTGTAAGTTGCTGCGGCATACTCACCTGCGGCATGGCGTTCAAGCTGCATGGCGCGGTTTTCGCTGTTTTCCGGGTCATTTTGTGCCTGCACCGTCATATTTGCTACGCTGCCATCACCCGAAACCGTCCAGCCTTTTCTGCCGTGAACGGTGGTATTAAGCGGTGCGTCCGAAAAATTATCCCCATACACGCTTTTCCAAGATAGAAACGAGGTGTCATCATCTGCATATACTGACGGAAATGTGCCGATGATAAGCAGCGCCGCCAAAATAAGGCTTAATATTCTGCCTCGGTTATTCAAGGACAATCACCTCCCGGGTACTGTTGTATCTTTGGCGAACCAGTACCTTTTGACCTACAGCCAAGTCCTCTATGCGCATAAGCTCCGCTTTTTTGTCTGCTCCGCCGTATCTTAAAACAGCCGTTCCGCCGCTTAACACCATGGGAACCTCAACGTCCGTTTCATATCCCGACGGTGTATTTCTGTTAAGCTTTACCGTTAAATATGGCAGGTCATATTCCGAAATAACGCCGTAAGCTATGCCTATTGACGCATTTGCGTTCATGTTATTTTTATAATTCCAGGTTTGGAACGGCTCGGAATTAATCAAATTGCAGTCAAAAATCTTGCGGTATGTAACCATAACCTTGTCATAATCCGAAGTCATTGCCTTTTCCAGAACAACATCGTTTGTATCATACTGAATAAGGTTGCCGGGCGACAAATCAGCTCTGGCGGTACTGCTTGCCGATATGGTATCAGACACCAGAACCTGCGTATACTTTTTGCCCACATATCCGGAAATAACCAGATATTGCGTACCTTCATCATTTAATTGAATATTGCTTTTTTCTATCAGCATAACAGGAGAATTTGTCAGGCTGATATAAGTGTCAAGCCCTGTTGAATCAACGTAAATATTTTCGTTGTTTGACACCACCACAACCGCACCGGCGTAGAGATTGTCTATATCGTACACTATCACGGTGTGCTCTGTGCGGTTGGCAAAAAAGTCTGCCGCCGTTGACGCATAGAACTGTTCCTTATAACGTCCGGCATTAGGCACGTAAAACACGGGCGTGTCGGGCTCTAAAAAATACTTTTGATTTAAAACCCCTCCGGCATAAGTCATTTTCTGCTGGGGTGCATCCATTGAAAGCGCATCTTTTCCGGCATTGCTTCCGGAAAGATAAAGTGCCTTTATGCTTCCCGATTCGTCCGTTTCGTACTTTATAAGCTGTTTTTTTACGGCGTATTCGGTTGAAATAGTGTTCCAAATTGCCGCGCTGTCGGTTCTTGAAGTGACATAACTTCCGTTTTCTGTGCGCCCGAAACGGATTTTGCCGTCCTTTTTGAGAGGTATGGTTATAAATCGGTTATCCTGCGTCATAACCTGAAGGTTAAGCACGCCGTCCACTCCGCTTGAACGCTCGGCGTTGATAAGATATCCGTACAGCTGCACCTTGCTTTCCTCAGAAGCATAAGCCGCCGCAATCTGTCCGCCCAAATCCAAGGTAAACGTTCCGTAATCCCCGGGCGAGAGTTTCTGCGCCTTTTGGTGTCCTTTTGAAAGTGCGTCTGCATAGCACGGTGCAAGCTTGTATTCCTCGCCGTCAATCGTATAAACGGTTTCACCGCCGTTTTCGCTGACTTCTTCTAAAACTCCGCTTATTTCGCTGCCGCCGATTTCGATACGCAGCGCCGTGCCGTCAAGGCTTTTTGCGACCCACAAAATGTCGCCGCCTTTCAGATTTGCAATATCCTCCGCCATAGCGCCGTGTACAACGGTTACGTTTGCGGAACTCGGTATCTGAATACTTCTGCCGTAAATGTCGTAAAGCGTATCGTCATTTGTTCCTGTTAAAATATAAGTTTCGTAATCCCACACGATTACCGTGCTTCCTCCGCCTTCGTCCTCAACGATAATCAGCCTTCCGTTTTTCGGCTGCAAATACGCGCTGTTGCCTTTTTCGGCGTCTGTAAGCGGTCTGCCGTTATAAATAACCGTCAGGGGGCTGTTAAGGGTTTCTGTTTTAAGGTTAGTGCCTTCCCAATATTTTATTTCACTTGACGTTGTTGTCTTGTCAATGTCCGCGGCATCGATAATCATGCTGTCACTGTCCCTGCTTTGCAAAAACACCACGGTTCGGTTCAAACCGTCGTTTTCGCTTTTTATCCATGTGCGCACCTTAAGCCCGAAAAACGCCGCACCGTCAACCTTGGATTCATAGCGTGTTCCGGAAAGCTCTATTTCATTTTCCCTAAGCTTTGTGCTGCCCATGCCTGCGCCGTAAATACCGGTAACAACGGCGGAGATTATTTCAATATCCATTTTGTCAAGCAGTGTTTTATCGTTTACTTCATACCGCTCCATTTCGGAACCGGTATTGGTTTTCTCCATCATCGGCACATTAAGGCAGTTGTAAATCAAAAGCGCCGCCTCGCCTCTGCTTGCCGCCTGTTCGCCGGGATTTAGGTCTTTCATTAAGCCCAGCCTGTTTGCGGTGCTTAAATATCCCACAGGATAGCCGCTTTGTTTTTCCGCCTCAACGCCGTAGCCCAAAACATTAACCATAATTTTTGCCGCCTGGTTTACGGTAACGGGCAAGTCCGGCTCAAACATTCCGTTATCATGTCCGTTTATAAGCCCCATGGCTACCGCTGTCTGAACCGCGCCCGCTCCCCATGACGACGGGTCAACATCGGGAAACGGCATAGTATCGCCCATGCCTGCGGTCAGTTCGTCTATGCCCATAACACGAAGTACCAAAGCAACAAATTCCATTCTTGTAACCTGCCGCTCCGTATGAAACGAGCCGTCCTCATAACCGTGCATAACGCCAAGCCCGGCAAGAGCCGAAACGGCGGTATCTATCCTTTCGGTCTGCGCATCTGCCGCACCGCACACCGGCACGTTTAAAAACAGCAGAACCGCCGTAAAAATTGCTAAAATTCTGTAATTGATTTTCATTTATATTTCC
>CAJLYO010000225.1 GCA_905210885.1 uncultured Eubacteriales bacterium
CAAAAAGAGGTCGGTATTACTTTTATATATGTTACACATGACCAGGAGGAAGCTCTTTCCATGTCTGACACCGTTGTTGTTATGAACAAGGGTGACATTGAGCAGATAGGTTCTCCCACGGATATTTACAACGAGCCTGAAAACCGGTTTGTCGCAAATTTTATCGGCGAGTCGAATATTATTGAGGCTGTTATGCTTAAGGATTATCTTGTCCGCTTTGACGGCTTTACTTTTGATTGTGTGGACAGAGGCTTCAAAGACAGCGAGGAGGTTGAGGTTGTTCTCCGCCCCGAGGATATTGATATTGTCAAGCCGTCTGATGACAAAATATGCGGTACTGTAAAGGATATCGTTTTTAAAGGCGTACATTATGAAATAACGGTTGAAACACAAAACCGCAGCTATATTATACATACAACCGATTATCACGAGCCCGGACTTAAGGTAGGTCTTACGTTCGGCCCCGAGGATATTCACGTTATGTATAAAACGGAGTACTGATTATGAGGCATTTTAAAAATCTTGTAAAGCCGTACCTTGTATGGTCGGCGCTTATGATTGTAATTCCGCTTTTTATGATTTTTATGTACGCCGTTACAAAAAGCGGAAACTCACTTTTGAATATTTCGTTTACCCTTGATAATTTTATAAAGATTTTTGACCCGGTGTATATTTCCGTGTTTATAAAATCTATCAAGCTTGGTATTATAACCGTTGTGATATGCACTGTTTTAGGGTACCTCCTTGCGTATATCATAACGCGGTTTTCGGAGAAAGCTCAAAGCGTGCTTATTTTGGTGGTTACGATACCTACGTGGATAAACATGCTGCTTCGTACGTATGCTTGGATAAGCATATTGTCGGATAACGGACTTATAAATTCACTGCTGGCAAAATTCAACATTTCGCCTGTTGCTATGATGTATTCGGATTTTTCGGTGATATTGGGGCTTACCTGCAATTTTCTGCCCTTTATGATTATTCCCATACACACGGCGCTCCACAAGATGGATAAATCGCTTATCGAGGCGGCATACGATTTAGGCGCAAACGCGGCGCAGACATTTTGGCGCATTACTTTCAAACTGTCACTCCCGGGAGTTGTAAACGGTGTTATTATGGTTTTTCTCCTTTCCGTTTCGACCTTCGTTATACCGAAGCTTTTGGGCGGAGGTCAGTATGTTTTAATCGGTAACCTGATAGAAAATCAGTTTGTTTCCGTGGGTGACTGGAACTTCGGAAGTGCGATTTCCCTTATCCTTGCCACCATAATTCTAATGGTTATAAGACTTATGAAGCGTCTTGATTCCGATGAGGCAAAGGAGGGTAAGAAATGAGAAAGAAAAACAAAGCCCTTTCAATACTGTATATAGCGCTGTGCTTTGCGTTTTTTTACACTCCCATTTTGGTTACCATGATTTTTTCGTTTAACTCGTCAAAATCACTTACGCGCTTTACCGGCTTTTCCATGAGATGGTACAGCGAGCTTTTGAAAAACAACGAAATCATGTCGGCTGTGTACGTGTCCGTGACAATTGCCCTGATTTCCACTGCGGTTTCTACCGTTTTGGGAACTCTTACCGCAATCGGACTTACGAAAAACCGCCGTTTGATAAGGGAATGGCTGCTTAATGTAAACAACATTCCGATTATGAATCCGGAAATAGTTACGGCAATCGGACTTATGCTTTTGTTTTCGTCTTTAAGGCTTGAAAAGGGATATCTTACAATGCTGCTTGCGCACATTGCCTTTTCAACGCCGTATGTTATAACGAACGTGTATCCGAAGGTGCGCCGTCTGGACGAAAATATCACAAATGCGGCGCTTGATTTGGGCGCAACACCGTTTCAGGCGCTTACAAAGGTTGTTTTGCCCATGATAAAGCCTGGAATTTACGCCGGAATGCTGCTTGCGTTTACCATGTCAATTGACGATTTTGTTATATCGTATTTCGTTTCCGGAAACGGTGTGATGAATATTTCGATTATTGTGTACAATATGACTAAGCGTACAAATCCCACGATTAATGCGCTTTCAACCCTGCTGATATTTGCGATAATAGTAATAGCACTTGTCGTAAATTTGGCTCCGAAACTGAAAAAGAAAGGAACGAACTCAAGATGAAAAAAATAGTTTCGCTTTTAATATCGTGCGTCCTTTTGGTATCGCTTTTTACGGCGTGCGGCGGCGAAAAGCCTGTTTTAAAGGTTTATAATGCCGGAGAGTATATTGACAAAAACCTTATTTCGGATTTTGAAAAGGAATTTAACTGTAAGGTTGTATATGAAACTTTCGATTCAAACGAGTCTATGTATACAAAGCTGTTAAGCGGCGAGGAATATGATGTTTTGGTTCCTTCAGACTATATGATAGAACGCCTTATTAAGGAAGGCTATCTGCAGGAGCTTGACTGGAGCAAAATCCCCAATAAAGTGAATCTTTTGCCGGAGGTTATGGATAGGGATTACGACAAGGGCAATAAATACACAGCACCTTATTTCTGGGGTACTGTCGGCATTTTGTATGATTCAACAGTCGTTGACGAGGCGGATTTAAGCGCCGGCTGGGATATACTTATGAATACAAAGTATTCCGATAACATATATATGTATGACTCCGAACGCGATTCGTTCATGATTGCCCTTAAGGCTTTGGGATATTCCATGAACACCGATAACCAGGAAGAGCTTACAAAGGCATATGAATGGCTTGTTAAGCAGAACGAGGTAATGAAGCCTATTTATGTTGGTGATGATGTAATAGATAACATGATTTCGGGCAACAAGGCGCTTGCGATTGTGTATTCCGGTGATGCTTCATACATTATGACAGAAAACGAAAACATGAAGTATTTCACGCCGGACCAGGGAACAAACGTGTGGTATGACGCAATGGTTATGACAAAAACATGCAAAAATACAGAACTTGCACATCAGTATATCAACTTTATGCTGGATAACGACAACGCTCTTAAAAATTCCGAGGCTGTGGGATATTCGTCATCGGTTAAATCAGCGTTTGACACTATGAAAACCACGGTTTATAAGGGTATTAATGCATATGTTCCCAGAACGGACTATGCAAATGATGAAATTTTTGTTTACCAAACACCTGAAACAAAGAAATTCTGTTCGGAGCTTTGGATAAAGGCAAAATCAAATCAATAGAAAAACGAAGGGCTGTAAAAATTTGCTTTTTACAGCCCGATTTTATTACCGGAACGGAGGTTATTATGGACTGCAAAATATTAAAATACCCA
>CAJLYO010000226.1 GCA_905210885.1 uncultured Eubacteriales bacterium
TTATAGTGTTGATATTATAAAACCAGAGAACTTACATTGCAAATTTTTATAAAGAATAAGCAAAGGAGATATAAATCATGGCAAAAGAGATTACAACAGCAAACTTCGAAACAGAAGTATTAAAATCTGAGAAACCGGTTCTTATAGATTTCTGGGCAACATGGTGTGGTCCATGTATGCGTCAGGGTCCGATTGTAGAAGAACTGGCAGAAGAGGGATACGCAGTAGGAAAAGTAGACGTAGATCAGAATATGGCACTTGCACAGCAGTTTCGTGTAGTCAGCATTCCGACACTGATCCTGTTTAAAGACGGTGCGGAAGTGAAACGCTTCGTAGGTCTTACTTCCAAAGAAGAGCTGAAGAGTGCACTGAAAGGCTAAAGATTTATGAAGATTTTATTAGCGGCATGCAATGCAAAATATCCGCCGTAGGAAAGCCCAAGCATGCCGATTTTATCCGGGCTAATAAAATCAAGTGTTTCAAGATAATCAATCCATTTTCTTATATTGTACACCTCAAGGGCGGTTACGGAGCTGCCGCACATTTTTAATTTTTGGTCAATATCGTTTCTGTCATAACAAACCGCGTAACCCGGAAACGCCCCTTCAACATTCATGCTCCATACTGCAAGCTGGGGCGCAAGCACTACACAGCCTTTTGAAAGGGCAAGCTTTGAAATATGCGAATAGTTATTGTCACCGTGCATATCCAAAAGCAGCTCCGGCGTTCCGCCGCCTCCGTGCTGGGCGATTACCGCGCTGTGTATGCCATCGGTTTTCGGTACGCACAGCACAGCATAAGCCTTAATATATCTATTTGCTTCCATTTGCAGTCGGTAAATCCTGCATAAGCTGTCCTCGCCTATATATTCTGATTTTACATGTGGTATCGACTTTTTATAATCGGTCAGAGGTTTTCCGAGCATTCTTATAAAAAGCCTGCGGTATTTTTCACGCGAAGTGTGCATACTTTCCGATGTCACTCGCTTTTTTGCGGCAGCTTTTAACAAATGCCGCGTGTATTTATGTATGCTGTCGATATAATCCTGCCGATAGCTGTCGGCAGTGTTAACAGGTTCTGTATAATACTTTTCCATAGTCATCACTCCGCCGAATAATCATAAAAATCTCCGAAAGTCAAAATCAGAGGGTAGTCCTTTATCGGAATATGCGACAGGGCTATCTCGCCGTCCTTTGCGGTTACGGCACTTTCCGACGGCACGAAAACTTCGCCGGTGTATGTATCGAGAATTTTAACATCAGAGCTTAAATTAAAGCATCTTACCGAAATTGTGGAGGTGTAATCCGTTGTCATTAAATCACTTGCATTCCAATAGACAAAGGCATGGCCGTTTTTGTTCTTAAAGCCCTGATACTTAATTGAGGAATTAACGCTGTAGGGATTGTCGTCCTCTCTGCCGATTGCAATGGAATAACTGCGTTCAAAGAAAATCGGCAGCACTATCTTTTCATAGTCCTTCGCAAATGCGGCACAGAGATTTTGGAGGGCATAATATGATTCTTTTTTGTAATATGAACCGCACGGTTTTCCCTCTTTGTCGAAAGTTTCGCCCAAGATTCCGAAAAAGCCGTAATAGTCTTTGCAAATGTCGCCCGATTCGTCCATAATATTTTCAAACGTGTCAACGGCGGTAAAATACGAGGTGAACAAAAAGTCGGTTTTTAAGTCAACAACCATTTTTCTGAGCAAAAACTTTGCCTGCTTTCTCGGCGTCCAGTCACCGTAACAGAATGCACCCTGACGGGAAAACTCCGATTGCGCTCCGGTTTCGCCCTGAATCAGTCCCACGTTTTTATCAAAGTTCTCAAGCATGCTTTTAAATCCTGCGGCGTATTCCTCAACACCTGTTTCAACTATGTATTTATACTGATGGCATGATATATAGTCTATATTTCCGGGCTTAATTTCCTTTAAAAATTCGTGCAAATATGTTGTCGAATTTGGAGAGAAAATTGCACCGGCGATTACTTTTGCATTTTTGTTTGTTTTGCGTATTGCATTCGCTGTCCTGTTTGCAAATTGTCCGTATTCTGCCGCATTTGCCCCATGCCGCCAGCAATGGTCACCGTCAGGCTCGTTCCATATTTCAAAAAGCTCTATTCTGTCACTGTAACGCTCAACGCAGGCGCTGACGTATCTGTCCCACGCATCACGTTCCTCAGGAGTGTTAATGGGCGGACAGCCTATACTTCCGCGGACGTTTTTTGCCGCCTCGGTGTACAGAGGATTACCGTAGCACAGACACAGCCACGGTATCATAGAATTGCTTACAATGCCGTCGACAATTTCGTCAAGCCAAGCAAAGTCATAGCAACCTTTAACCTTTTCTGTTTTCTGCCAGCCGGACTGAATACGCACGTATTTTACGCCTGTTTCAGCCAAAGGCTTGTAGACATCCTTCGGGTCATAAAGGTCGCGGTCAAGCTTTTCAAGACCGATCCCGAAACGTGAATTTTTAATCTGCGATGAGTTTTTTGGGCAGATTTTTCCGATTTTTTTCAATGCGTACATTTTAGTCTCTCCTTTTATTAATCATTATTTTGAATATTTTTACAATTTGTTATATATATATTTTTCACATTTTCTTTGAAGGTGTTGCCGCTAATATACAGGCCGTCAGTTTTTTCGGCGCTAATCGCAGTTTGACAGTTTATAAAGCGATTATTGAGTATTTTTATGTTTTTGTGAAAAGCCGAGGCGGTATCTTTGCGTGTAACCTCTGTCTTAACGCCGAATTTGCATTGGGAAAACGTATTGTTTTGTATTGTTACATCCTGTGCTAAACCCGAGGAGCTCCAAAAGTTCAGCAAGTCGTTAATCAAAACCCCCGCGCACTTTTTGACGTTGTTATTTTCAAACACTACCCGTCCTGCTGTTCCAAGCCGCATATGGCACGCATTTTCAAAGGTGCAGCCGGTTATGTAAACATCCGGCGTCCGCGAAGGATTATCTATATAATCGCCCGGTAATATTGAGTTTTCAATTCTATCTTCAAACTCAACAATGATTAAGTTAAGCTCATTTAAAAAGTACGCTGATTTTACGGTTGCAAAGTCTTTTTCATTTGTTGTTTCGCCATCAGTGATATGCACGCGATCGCCCGGCATAAGGAAATTTACTCCGGATTGCGACGGATGAACCAACCTGAAAACAGCTTTGTTCGGACCTATTATGCTTTCCGCCTTTGCATAATACCCGTGAATACAAAAAGTGTCATC
>CAJLYO010000227.1 GCA_905210885.1 uncultured Eubacteriales bacterium
TCCGAGTCGGAGGTCCGAAAGGGACGGCAAAGGCTTGCCGCCGCGAGTAGATGCCTTCCGTAACGCTGCGTTAAAGCGAAGGGCTTGATAGAGCCTTAAGAGGCGTTTTTTATAAGACGCAATTTGAGTGGTACCGCGGGTATAGATAATACTCGTCTCAAAGAATAAAAGCTTTGGGACGGGTTTTTTTGTTTTCAAAGCATTATGGAAAGGAATGATTATGATGGAGAACAAACTGAAGGAAATTGCACAGAGAATCAAGGAGCTGCGTGAAATTTTAGGCATTTCCGCCGAGGATATGGCGCACAAAACCAACACGACCCCCGAGGAATACAAAAGCCTTGAGGCAGGGGAAGCGGATTTCAGCTTTACCTTTATTTACAAATGCGCCCTTGTTTTCGGCGTTGAGGTGTCCGACCTTATCGAGGGTAAAAGCCCGACGCTGTCGGCGTTTACCGTAACACGCAAAGGCGAAGGCATGCCCATTAAAAGACGTAAGGGTTTTCAGTACAACAACCTTGCACCAATGTTTAAAAATAAAATTTCCGAACCGTTTTTGGTTACCGCGCCTTATGACGAGGACGAGCAGAACAATCCCTTAAAGCTTTCATCTCACAGCGGGCAGGAATTTGACATAATCGTAGAAGGCTCCCTTAAAGTTCAGATAGGAAACAACACAGTTGTTTTAAACGAGGGCGATACCGTGTATTACGACAGCTCAACGCCCCACGGCATGGCGGCTGTGGGCGGAAAGCCGTGTAAGTTTTACGCAATCGTTTTGCATAACGATGCAGGCTTTGAATACACCGAGGACGTTTTGCACACCGCCGCTGCCGCTGTTCCTCAAAAAGCCGATGAAAAACGCGTTTATGAGGATTTCGTAAAGACTACCGTAAACGAAAACGGCGTTGTTGACGGAATTTCCTTTAACCATGCCGATACATTCAATTTCGCGTTCGATATTGTTGATAAGCTGGGCGAAACCCACCCGGACAAGCTTGCAATGCTGCACGTTTCAAAGGACCACAAAGAACGCCGCTTTACATTCGGCGACATGAAAAAGTATTCCGCAATGACCGCAAACTACTTTAAATCCCTGGGAATCAAAAAAGGCGATAAGGTAATGCTGGTGTTAAAGCGCCACTACCAGTTCTGGTTTGCAATCAACGCATTGCATAAAATCGGCGCGGTTGTAATCCCCGCAACAAACCTTCTGGTTCAGCACGATTTTGATTACCGCTTTAATGCCGCTCACGTAAAAGCGGTTGTGTGCACAACTGACGGTGACACCGCTCATCAGATTGACCTTGCACAGCCCGCAAGCAAAAGCCTTGAGCTTAAAATCGCGGTAGGCGGCAAGCGCGAAGGCTGGCTTGACTTTGACGAAGGCATAGCGCAGTGCAGCGACGTGTTCCCCCGTCCGGAGGGCGACGAGTACGCCGGCGGCGACGATTTAATGCTGATGTTCTTTACCTCCGGCACAACAGGCTATCCCAAAATCGCGGCGCATAACTTTAAATACCCCCTGGGTCACTTTATAACCGCAAAATACTGGCATAACGTAAACCCCGACGGTCTGCACTTCACCATTTCCGACACAGGCTGGGGCAAAGCGCTTTGGGGTAAGCTGTACGGTCAGTGGATGTGCGAAGCGGCGGTATTCACCTATGACTTTGATAAGTTCAGAGCAGACGATATCCTGCCCATGTTTGCAAAATACGGCATCACAACATTCTGCGCACCGCCCACAATGTACAGATTTTTCATTAAAGACGATTTGTCAAAATACGATTTATCGTCAATTCAGTATTCAACCGTTGCCGGCGAGGCGTTAAACCCCGAGGTATTCCAGCAGTGGTATAAGGCAACCGGTCTTAAGCTTATGGAGGGCTTCGGTCAGACCGAAACCACCCTTACAATAGGTAACTTTGTGGGAACAGAGCCCAAACCCGGCTCAATGGGCAAACCCAGTCCCCTTTATGATGTGGACATAGTTGACCCTGACGGAAACCCGGTTAAAAACGGTGAAACGGGCGAAATCGTTATCCATACAGATAAATATGTTCCCTGCGGAATTTTCAGCGGATATTACGAGGATGAGGAAAAAACCAAAGAGGCATGGCACGACGGTCTGTATCACACAGGCGATACCGCTTGGCGCGATGAGGACGGCTATTTCTGGTATGTAGGCAGAGTTGATGACGTTATAAAATCCTCCGGCTACCGTATCGGACCGTTCGAGATTGAAAGCGTTATCATGGAGCTTCCCTACGTTTTGGAGTGCGCCGTAACCGCCGCTCCCGACCCGATCAGAGGTCAGGTGGTTAAAGCGACAATCGTTCTCGTTAAAGGCACCGAAGGTACGGACGAACTTAAAAAGGAAATCCAGACCTACGTAAAAACAAATACAGCACCGTATAAATACCCCAGAATTGTGGAATTTATCGATGAAATGCCCAAAACCATCAGCGGAAAAATCCGCCGTGCGGAATTAAGAGAACGTTCAAAATAATTTTTCAAATGTCAATACTTTTTTTAAAAAAGGTATTGACATTTGTTTTTATTTGTGTTATTATAACATTGTAATCGTTACAGAATTATAATCATTACAATTTAAAGGCGGTGAAAACATGAACGCGCTGGAGCTTTTAAACGAAAAGCATATAAGGCTTTCGGGGCTGCGTGTTAAAATTCTGGATTATCTTCTGACTCACAGAACACACCCCACAATTGACGAAATTTACGGGGAGCTTATAAAGGATAATCCCACTCTTTCAAAAACCACGGTTTATAATACAGTTAAAGTTTTGGAGGAAAACGGCCTTGCAAAGGCGGTGACCATTGACGGCGACCTGCCCGGTATCGCCACGAAAGCAAAAATATCATACCTGCCCGACAATAATTATCTAAATTCATGGATGACGGTGGGGCAGATCGTGGACATGTTCCGCGATTTTTACGACGATTTCAGACCGCAGCTTGCGTATGAAATGCTGGCAAAGCTGGGCATTACGCCTGAGGTCAGGCTCAAGACCCTTTCGAAGGGAAACAAGGAAAAGGTGTCTCTTATACTTGTAATGAGCCGCAACGCAAGGCTTTATGTGCTTGACGAGCCTATCGCCGGGGTTGATCCTGCGACGAGGGACTATATAATTTCCACCATTATAAACAACTACAATCCCGAGGCATCGGTGCTGATTTCCACACACCTTATATCGGATATCGAGCAGGTGCTTG
>CAJLYO010000228.1 GCA_905210885.1 uncultured Eubacteriales bacterium
CCGCACGCATTTATGCGCGGAGCAAGAGAAAAACCGACAGTCCTGGTGCTGACGGTTTTTCCGGCTTCTCCGGAAACTTCAAGCAGTGAACGTATTCCGTAATTTTCGGAATTTTCCACAGCCAAAAGCCCAATCATAACAAAAATCCTGTTTTCGTCAACAAGGGGCATAACGTCCGCGACAGTACCCAGACACACCAAATCTATGCAGCTTTCGATAATATCCTCCGCATCGCCGTTTAAGGCGCAGACAAGCTTAAACGCCACGCCCACGCCGGCAATTTCCGAAAAGGGATAGCTGCCTCCGCGGCGTTTCGGGTTTATAACCGCACAGCATTCCGGCAGCTTTTCCGGGCACTCGTGATGGTCGGTAACAATAACGTTTATACCCAAATCTGAGGCATATTCAATACATTCCGCCGCAGAAATTCCGGTATCAACGGTTATTATAAGCTTTGTACCGCGTGACATTAAAGTGTCAACCGCCGCTTTGTTCATTCCGTAGCCTTCCGTCACTCTGTCCGGTATGTACCAGTCAACGTCCGCGCCGATGCTCTCAAGGTATGTATACAAAACTGCGGTTGCGGTAATGCCGTCTGCGTCATAATCGCCGTAAACCGTGATTTTGTCACCGTTCATAACGGCGTCCTCTATCGTTTCCACAGCAATATCCATACCGTCAAGCAAAAACGGGTCGTAAAGCCTTGAAATAAGCTCCTCCCTTGACATACCGAAAAAGCTTCCGATATCTTCAATTCTGTTTTGCAAAACAGCCGCAGCAGCCGTACCGATGTGATATTCCTCACAAAGTTCGGTTACAAGCTGCGGACTGTTGTTTTTAAATATCCATTGTTTTTTCATACTCTATTTTGCAAGCTGCTGCACACCGTCAATTATGCTCTGAACCTGAGAAATCGAGGTGTAATAATCAAGCTGACCGTTTATAATAATTGAAGCGAATCTGTCCTGGAACGTAAAGAAGTTTACGGTCTTGTCGGGCAAATCCTTGGTATATTTAAATATTACACGGCAGATAAAATCGCCTGTTCCGGCGCCGGAAACCGCGCCTTCGATGGTAACACCTATAATTTTCTGATACAAGCTCTTAAAGTCGCTTTCATCAACTATTTTGCCGTCGATACTGTATTTTTCGGTATCACCCGTCCTGTCGATTGAAAGTTCGTACTTTTGACTGTTGGTTTCAACAATGACACTTTTTACATTATCAATACTCTCAAGCATTGCAAGAGTTGAGGAAATATCCAGATATTTAAGCTCTGTTACGTTGAGCTCGCCTATCGGAACACGGAAAATCTGTGTTCTGCCGTCAAGCTTAACATAAATACTTCCTTCCGACGCCTTGCCGAACTTAAGTGTGCTTACATTGCCGTCATTGTCCGTATATTCAACCGTGCATGAGGGATGATCAAGACCGTACTCCGAGTATTTTGCGGGGTCATCATCATAATAATCCTCAGCGTTTAACTGCATTGCGGTAAACAGATACCGTTCGATTTTTTCGTCATTTCCGGCAATTTCACGGGGACTTACTACCATCCATGACGACATAACAAGGGCATTTGTGCCGTAGCTTGTGTCAGCCGTTTTCTGCAGTGTGAAGCTTCCGTTTTTATTGGTAAGGCTTATTTTTTTGATATTATCCGACTTGACGGAAAATACATCTGAATTTCTCAGGCTTTTTAGGGGCTGCAACAGAGTTGCGCATTTATATTCCGGCATAAGATAAACAGTGTCGGAATCCCCCGGCTTCATGTAGTAGCCTGAACCGGTGGCAGCCATGCTGCCGAGTGTGAAGCTTATCTTTTTTCCGTCCGACAGCTCGTACTCAACCTTTGCAGAGGGTGCGGAAAATCCGTAATCGTCAAGGTTTTTCGGTTTTTCCTCTATCACGTTTCCCACAACTGTTGAAACCGACATAAGGAGCGAGTCAACCTTGTCGCTGCCAAGCTCGATTTTGTCGTTGTCAGCCGAGAACCAGCCTTTGTCGTTTTTCACAATAACAAAGCCGCCTTCGGAATTTTCAACACTCACTTTTGTTATATCGTCGTAGTTTTCGGAGTACACGGTAACATAGTCAGACGACGAAACATCGTCCTTGTTTTCCTTTGAAGGCATTTTTTCCACAAGGATATACAAGCCGGCTAAAACCGCAAGCACTATAACGCCTATAATGATATTGCGAAGCATCTTTTTATTTTTCATCACAGATTTCTCCTTCTGAACCATATAAACAGTCCCCAAATAAATATAGCGAAGGGAATTACAAAAATAACCGCAAGACCCCAAAGCACTATACTGAGCTGACTGATTTTAAGAGCTGTAAGTGATAAAAATTTCGGTGCAATATCAAAGCTTTCCTCTCCGCCGGACATCCATACGGTTGCCGAAAGGAGAAGGTCGCTGTTATATTCCGCATATGAGCCTTCGTACGATACAAATGAACCGGAAACCAAAATCGAACCGCCTTTTCCGTTTTCACCGGAATATTTTGAAACCGCGCAAAGGGACAGCTCGCCTGTTTTTTCCGTTTCGCCCGAAACGGAGCTTTGTGCCGAAGCCTTTGAGCCTGTTTTTTGCAGAGAAGTTACCGCAAATCCGTTTCTGCCCTCCCAAAGAGGTGTAACGGTTCTCGAAAGCTGTGCTATCGAAACTGAGCCGTTTGCAATCATATTTTTTGTTATATCATGCTCATTTAATGTCGTTGTAAATACGTACGGCGCACTGCCCACAACCTTTGTTGAATCGCCCTCAAAAACGAGGTTTGTGCCGACTTCTATTCCGCACTCACCGAGATACGAATACAATTTCGGCATTTGGTCGGAATTATACATAAAGTACACCTGAACACCGCCGCCGTTTTTAATATACGCGTCAAGGCGGTTAATTTCGCCAGCGGTAAAATCAGCCATAGGTGCGGCAATTATAACAACATCGCACTGCTTTGCAAACTCGTCTGACGACAGTGCGGCTTCGGTTACGGTAATATTGTCATCTTTCAAACACTTTTTCATAACCTCGGAGGCGTCCTCGCCGTGACCCGTAGTAAAGCCCACAGTTATTTTTTTATCACGTGAAACGGTATTGATTGCTGAAACAACTTTGTTTTCAACAACCAAAATATCCTGTTTCTGAGTCAGCGGATTGTATCCGAAAAAGTCTTCATAATTGATAACCTTATAATTTTTGCCGTTATCAACCACTATCGTATATGTTCC
>CAJLYO010000229.1 GCA_905210885.1 uncultured Eubacteriales bacterium
TCATCAAACCGCTGCCGACTGCATACTGCATAGCCTCTATCGCATATTCGGATATTTCCTCAAAATCCGTATAAGACAAGATGTTTGTGTTTTCTCCCACAGTTACATCATATCCCTTATATTTTGCATATCTGAACATAATTGCCGCAATCTGCTCTCTTGTTATAAAATCGTCGGGAGCAAACTGTGTATCGGAATATCCGTTAACGATACCTTCGCTTGCCGCCCACCTAACAGCCTCTGCATAGTAACCTTCGGGGGCAATATCGCTGAATGTCATGGCATAATCGGTCTGCGGTTTTCCTGCCGCTCTCCAAAGTATGGTCACAAGCATTGCACGGGTAATTTTTCCGCCCGGTTCAAATGTTGTGTCCGACGTTCCGCGCATAAGCTCATTTTCTGCCGCATAACGTACATTGTTATAGAACCAGTCGGTTTCCTTCACATCGGTAAACGGATTTACCCACTCGCTGCCGCTGTTTTCCGTCCAGCGTGCATACAAAGTAATGTTTTTCGTTATTTTCTCCGAAAAATCAAATTTTCCCGTAAGCTCTTTGTCGGTGTACCAGCCTTCAAACTTAAATCCGTCTTTTGTCGGAGCGTCAGGCTCTTTTGCGGCAGTATTTTTTGCGATGACTTGGCGCTTAACCATGCTTCCTCCGTTTGTTTCAAAAGAAACCGTAACCCCGGGGGTTCCGCCTCCTCCGCCACCGCCGCTGCCGCCGCCGGACTGTGCCTTCCAGTTTGCAGTTACGGTAACATCGCCTTCAGGCATTGTAAATGTTGTTTCCGCGCTTGCGCTGTCCTCGAATGTAACACCGCTTTCCGATGTCCAGCCGTTAAATGTATAACCGCTGCGGCTTCCTGCATTTATTCTGACTGTGTCGCCCGTTCCGTAATCGCCTGCGCCCGAGTTATCGGCATAGCTGTCGTTGACGGTTACCTTGTTTGCTGTTTTCACAACTACAAGTGCATACTGAGGCTTTGACATGTTTCCGGCGCTATCCTGTGCGCAAATTGATACATATCCGCTTATTTCTCTGCCGATTTCAAGGCTGCCGCTTACTGCAAAGCTTCCGTCAGCTGCCGCGTTTACCGGTTCGCCTTCACCGTAGAGTATTGTGCTTCCTGCGTCTGCGGTTCCTGTTATTGTGTACTCGCCGGTGGTTTTGTCGGCATAGAACATCTCGGAATCAAGAACAAGCACAGGCGGCTCGCCGTCATAGCTTACAAGGAGATATTCGCTTGTTACGTCGTTTGCGGCGGAAACAGCGTCAACCTTAAGCATAAGCGTACCTTCAAATTCGGGTATTGAGTACTCACCGCCCGAAAGGTCTGTTTTAAGCCCCGTGTCCATTCTTGTTACACTAAGCGCCGCGCCTGTATCGTTGCATGTTACCGTCAGTCTGTTATCCACGCCGCCGATATATGCATTGAAAGTCTTGCTGTCCTCATCTCTTTCACACTGAACACCATTAACGCTGAGAGTTATTTCTGCCGGTGTATATATCGGCAAAATCGCCTCTGCGGACTGTGTTTCCGCGCCGTAATATTTGCCGCTTTCCGTCTGCTTATACGCTCTTACGCCTATTTTGTAATTCTTACCGGCTTCAAAATTTCCGCCCACGGTCAAAGCCATGTTAATTTCGTTTGTGTCCTTATCCGTTTCGTAGCCGAAACCGTTGTCCTTCCAACCACCGTTTTCATCTACGGAATATATGGTTACCGCATAACCGTCGGCGTCCTCCTGTTTATCCCACTGTGCATGCATTATCTCGTTTCCGACAGGGGCAATAGCTACGTTTGTCGGTGCCTTCGGCTCATAACTGTTGGTATATGCCACCCTATCCGCAAAACCGCAGTTGTCAATTGCGATATAACCGCCGTCAACCTCCGTCATAAGGAATGATGTAACATAATATTCGCCTGTGGGTGCGACTGCGCCCGATGCAGGAACGGAAATGTCGATATTATCGGGGTCTGCTACCTCGCGCTCGTCAATCAGATAATCCGCACCGCCCTCGGCATCTGCAAAATAAGTTCTGATAACATACTTCGTGCCGTCCTCGTGATAGTCGATTTTTCCTTTTACCGCGTTGTTTTCGTATGCTAAATTAAGTTTTTCAAAAGGAGTTACGGTCGTTTCCTCGTGATTAAATACAAGACTTCCTGCGTCAACATGATAGGTTCCGCCGGATTTAAGTCTTAAAAGAACCGTGCGGTACTCCTTGCCGTCCTTATTGTTTACCATTGTATCCGATGCTGCGTTAACCTGTGCAGACGAGTCAATCTCGCCGGCACCCACCCAGTTAACTTTTTCACCGTTAACCGTGAGTACGTTTTTGATATCCTCCTCCGAAATATCCTTGTCGAAGGAAAGCAGTATATACGGGGTTTCGTCCGTATTTGCCTCTACCGTAATATCCGCCGCGCTTTCTCCGCCAATGGCAGCCGACAGCAGTATCGGCACAGACTGTACAACCGGGTCTATACCCTTATCCTGCCAATTCCAGTCAGGCAACCTGTTGTGTAACTTCACCGAAAAGCCCCAGCCCTCGTTCAGTCTGAATTTGGTCTGAACTACTTTCGGTACAAGCACCCATACACGCCCGTCAACAATCTTACCGTACACCTCTGCCATAACGCCAAGATAAACATCAATGTTTTTGAAAGCCTCTTTCAGACCTTCCTCAACCGAAACGCCCTTTATGCGAAACGCCGTTTGTCCGCCTGCAATAAGATTTACATTCGCACCGGCAAACTTCATTCCGCCGATAAGCCAAGCACCGTCCGGAATCTTTAAAACACCGCTTGCGGTACCGTTAGCGCCGATAGCAAGATGCAGCTTATCCTTTGCTTCATTTGCTCCGCCGAACGCACCAAGTTCAAGACCGGCGTCAACTTCAATAAAATTTAGAACTTCACTGGGCAGATTAAGGCTTAAGTATTTTGAACCGGCAAAATATACACCCTTGTACGTTTCACCCTTGTATGCGCGTTCCTGACCGTTAAGCTTTAAGGAATAGCCGAATTCGTCTATCATCTTTGTTGCCGCTCCGGCGCCTACAATGTTAACGTCTTTTGCTTTAAGGGATATTTCGCTGGGTCCTATAGTAATGTCGCCCGTTCCTTCAATCAGGTGCAGGTAAGTGCCCGTAAGCGCACCGCGGAGTTTTATCGGCGGTATCGCAAAATAATTTCCGTTAACGGTTGCCGCCAAATCCTT
>CAJLYO010000230.1 GCA_905210885.1 uncultured Eubacteriales bacterium
AAAGAAGGATATTAGGGCAAACAGTATGACAGGCTACGGCAGAAGCCGCCGTACAGCAGAAAATTACGACATAACCGTTGAAATGAAATCCGTAAACCATCGTTATGCGGATTTTAGCATAAAGCTTCCGAGGTTCTGCGTATTTTTGGAGGACGACATAAAAAAATGTATCTCCAAGAAGGTTTCTCGGGGTAAAATAGATGTATTTGTCACCGTCCGCAAAGAGGAGGACGACAGCAAGGAGTTTACGATAAACACTGCTGCCGCAAAAAGCCTTATAGACTCCCTCCGCTCTCTATCCGAGAGTTTTGGGTTAAAAGACGATCTTACCCTTTCCTCCGTTGCCGGATTTGACGATATTTTTGAAATAAACTATAAAGAGGAAGACGAGGATTTATTAAAATCCTGCGTTCTAAACGTTCTTGACGAAGCTCTTGCCGCATTTTGCGAAACAAGAAAGCGTGAGGGCGAAAAGCTTGTGGCGGACATGAAAATGCGAAACGATACCGTGCGTGAAAAGCTTGAGGAAATCAAAAAGCTTGAGCCGCAAACCGTTGCACAGTACCGTGCACGTCTGGAGGAAAGAATAAGAGAGCTTATATCAGATGCCGCCGTTGACGAAAGCCGTTTGCTTACGGAAACCGCAATTATGGCGGACAAGCTTTCCATAACCGAAGAAATTGTAAGGCTTTCAAGCCATCTTGACGAATTTGAACGTATAATTACATCTGACGAACCGGTGGGCAGGCGGCTTGATTTTCTTATGCAGGAAATGAACCGTGAAACAAACACCATAGGTTCAAAGTCAAACAGTCTCGAAATAGCAAGGCTTGTCGTTGACATCAAAGCCGAGCTTGAAAAAATGCGCGAACAGCTGCAAAATCTTGAATAATAAGGCGGTATGATTAATATGAATTTAATAAGTATAGGCTTCGGCAACATGATTTCAGCTTCAAGGGTTATAGCCATCGTAAACCCCGATTCCGCACCGGTGCGCCGGATTATTCAGGAATCAAAGGATACCGGAATGTTAATTGACGCAACCTGCGGCAGACGTACAAGGGCAGTTATAATCGCTGACAGCGACCATGTTATTTTAAGCGCCGTCCAGCCGGAAACCATATCAAACAGAATGACCATGAGAGAGGTTACGGAAGATGAATAAAGGATTACTGCTTGTAGTTTCCGGTCCGTCCGGAGTCGGTAAGGGAACCGTATGCAAATATTTAACGGAAAACGAACCGGATGTATTTCTTTCGGTTTCGGCAACCTCAAGACAACCGCGTGAAGGCGAGGTTGAAGGTCAGCATTACTATTTCGTTTCGCCGGAAAAGTTTAAAGAAATGATTGACGGCGATGAATTTCTGGAATATGCAAGCTATATAACAAGCTCGTACGGAACTCCGAAAAAACCTTGTTTTGAACACCTTGAAAACGGAAACAGCGTTATTTTGGAGATTGAAGTGCAGGGCGGAACAAAGGTCAAGGAGAAATACCCGGACACAGTTATGATATTTATCGTACCGCCGGATATGGAAACGCTGAAACAGCGTCTGCGCGGCAGAGGCACAGAGGCTGACGATGTTATAGAAAAGCGCATAAAACGCGCATATGAGGAATTTGACTATCTCGAAAAATACGATTATATAGTCGTAAACGATGATATAGAAAAAGCGGCGCAGCGCATTAAAGCAATTATATGTGCAGAACAGCAAAAGCGCAGCAGAGTGTTTGATGATGTCAGAAAGGAGTTGAAAATATGATATATCCACCGCTCAGTGCATTGGCTTCAAAAGCAAGCAGCAGATACTCGCTTGTTATTGCCACCGCCAAAAGAGCACGCCAGATTGCAGACGGCGCTGAACCTCTTGTTGACTGCGGCTCAAAAAAGCCCGTTACAATTGCTATAAATGAAATTGCAGAGGGCAAAATTATATTAGATTGATAAAAAAGGTTAGGCAAAGGATAGTTGAACTCCCCTTTGCCTAACCTTTTTTGTTAGGAGAGATTTTTAAATGAAAACAATTGAACCGGAACAATACAAATATAAAACAGAGCTCCATGCCCATTCAAGCGGTATAAGCGGCTGCAGCCATGTTACGGCAGAGGAGCTTATAACGCTGTATGCACAGCACGGAATTGACGCGGTGGTGCTGACAAATCACTTTTTTCACGGAATGTTTGAAAAGGACGGTCGGGAAATCTTTGCGAAAAAATATACCGAGGAATGGCAAAATGCGGCGGAGTTCGGCAAAAAACTGGGAGTAAACGTAATTTTGGGAATGGAAATACGTTTTACGGAATGTATCAACGATTATCTTGTATACGGCATTGACAGCTCGGACGTTGAAAAGGCAAGTACTCTCACAGAATCCGGAATAAAGAAATTTTACCGCTTATTCAAAACGGAAAACAATATTATACTTCAGGCACACCCGTTCAGAGATTGTATGGAGCTTGCCCCGAAAGACAGTATCGACGGAATCGAAGTATTCAATATGCACCCGGACCACAATTCGCGCATTGCCGTTGCGGCAAAATATGCAAGAGATAATCATATGAAAATAAGCGGCGGCACGGACTTCCATCAGAAAGAACATTGCGGCATGTGCGTTATAAAAACCAAGTTTAAGCCGAAAACCTCGTTTGATATTGCAAAAATTTTAAACAGCGGCGACTTTCTTTTCGATATCTCCGGTAATATCGTAATCCCGTATAATTTATAAAATAACAGCTTGGGCAAATAGCCCAGGCTGTTATTTTATTTCCTGCTCCAACTCCGAAAATTCCTCAACACAAAAAAACTGTTTTTAACTGTTTCGTAAGTATTCATATACTGCACTTCCTTTTAACAGTTTAATTATAAACCATCATTGTTAATAAAACGGGCATTTATGCCGAAACAGCAAAATATTATATTGACCGTACGAAAAAATTATGTTATAATATGGTAAAAGTTCAAAAAGCAACCGTTTCTCAATAGTCGGCATACGGTGAAGCAAACGGAGCTTTTACCAAGGGAAAAGACACACGCATTACCGGAAACGAACCTTCGGTTTATAACCGCGATATAGAGTTCGGGGGCAATGCATTTATTTGCTACAGTGAGTATAGAGAATACAATCATACCGGCGAAGCGGGCACATACGATATTTTTCAAGACACCGTTTCGGTAATCAGGATTGTCGCTGCGCTCATATTCATCATATCCTAAATG
>CAJLYO010000231.1 GCA_905210885.1 uncultured Eubacteriales bacterium
AAAACAGCGGCGTCGCCGTCACGTTGCCGTCTACCACACGCTCGTTATAGAGCTTGCCGGAATTGGCCTGCTCAATGCACTGCTTTGCCAGCGGCGAGGTGCGGTTGATGCGCCCGGTGTCCGAGCTGGAAAGGATGACGCCGTCCTCATCGCAGAGGCTCACGCCCTCCGGAAAGATCTGCATCAGCTGCAGGACGATGCTTTGTTCTGTCCGCGCTGCGGAGCTACGACAGGCTCCGAGACTCCCGACGGCAACGCTCAAAACGAAAATTTTGCACCGTTTACGCCGGAATTTAAACCGGTAAACGAAGACGAACATGTTTCCGTTCCCATGTGGATAGGTATCTTCCTTATTAATATAATACCGTGCGTGGGGCCGCTTATCTACATAGTTATGCTTTTTGTATGGGCGTTCGGCAACAACAACAAAACTTCGCTTAAAAACTTCGCCAAAGCTCAGCTTATCGTGGCACTGGCAGTAATTTGCCTTGCAATTGTGGCGCTGCTGTTTGTTTCCATATTGAATATAGGCGTTCCCGGTTCATGGTGGAGAAGAAATCTTTACTACTACAACCCGTATTAATAATAGCATGCGCATATCGGACATATCGCCCGGTATGCGCCTGTTTTAATTTTTTTTATGATTTTTGCAAAAAATACTTTACAAACACATTTTTTTGTGTTATAATATCATTCGTGTTGAGCGGCAGTGCTGGAATCGGCAGACAGGCACGTTTGAGGGGCGTGTGTCTATGACGTATGGGTTCAAGTCCCATTTGCCGCACCAGAAACGACAAGTACGAAAGTGCTTGTCGTTTTTTTGTTGCTTTGTATACAACGGTTGGGAAAGAATTGAACATAATAAATCGTCCTGTGCATTCTGCCGCAAGTCTTGGTTTTCAAGGCGCCTTGTAAAAGGAAAATTACAGACTGTTGAGCTTTTTTGAAAATTTTGCGGCAAAACGGCTTGACATCAGTTTCCGCTTTTGTCAAGCCGTTTTAGAAATACTGTTTGAGCGTTGATTACGCGAGTTTATTTCGTGCAAGAAATTTTCAAAAAGGCGATTACAGTGTGTTTTTGCTTTTGCCAGGCTGGCTTTTTGGTCACTTTTTGCCACCAAAAAGTGACAAGAAATACGAATACCATTTTCAGGGCAGATAATATCTACCCCTACAGTTGCAGGACATATATTGGATATCTGCCGAAAAGAGAAAGGAGATTTACACTATGTCAGAAAAAATTCCGTACAAAATTTATCTTGAAGAAAAGGAGATGCCCAAGGCATGGTATAACCTTCGGGCGGATATGAAAAACAAGCCCGCACCTCTTTTGAACCCGGGCACAAAACAGCCCATGACCGCCGCCGAGCTTGCGCCGGTTTTCTGTGACGAGCTTATCGCCCAGGAGCTTGACGACACAACGCCGTTTTTTGAAATTCCTGAGGAAATAAGAGATTTTTATAAAATGTACCGCCCATCGCCTCTTGTAAGGGCATACTGCCTTGAAAAAAAGTTAGGCACACCGGCGAAAATTTACTATAAATTCGAGGGCAACAACACAAGCGGAAGCCACAAGCTAAACAGCGCTATCGCCCAAGCCTACTACGCAAAAAAGCAGGGTTTGAAAGGCGTGACAACGGAAACGGGCGCAGGACAGTGGGGTACGGCGCTTTCCATGGCGTGCTCGTATTTCGACCTTGACTGCAAGGTTTACATGGTTAAAGTTTCGTACGAACAAAAGCCCTTCCGCCGCGAGGTTATGCGCACATACGGCGCATCGGTAACGCCTTCGCCGTCCATGGAAACAAATGTGGGCAGAAAAATTTTAGAGCAGCACCCCGGAACTACAGGCAGTCTGGGCTGTGCCATTTCCGAGGCGGTAGAGGTTGCGACCACTACACCCGGATACAGATACGTTTTAGGCAGTGTTTTAAATCAGGTGCTTTTACATCAGTCCGTTATCGGTCTTGAAACAAAAGCCGCACTTGACAAATACGGAATTAAGCCGGATATAATAATCGGCTGTGCCGGCGGCGGCTCAAACTTAGGCGGTCTTATCGCACCGTTTATGGGTGAAAAGCTGCGCGGCGAGGCGGACTACCGCATAATCGCCGTAGAGCCTGCGTCATGCCCGAGCTTTACGCGGGGTAAATTTGCATACGACTTCTGCGACACGGGAATGGTTTGCCCCCTTGCGAAAATGTACACCTTGGGAAGCAGCTTTATCCCGGCGCCCAACCACGCCGGCGGTTTAAGATACCACGGCATGAGCTCAACTCTTTCACAGCTTTACCATGACGGACTTATGGAGGCAACCTCCGTTACCCAAACGAAGGTGTTTGAGGCGGCAGAATACTTTGCAAGAGTTGAAGGCATACTGCCGGCGCCCGAGAGCAGCCACGCCATCCGCGCCGCAATTGACGAGGCTTTAAAATGCCGCGAAACAGGCGAGGAAAAAACAATTGTGTTCGGTCTTACAGGCACGGGATATTTCGACATGGTGGCATACGAAAAATTCCATGACGGACTTATGGAGGACTACATCCCCGCGGACGCGGAGCTTGAACATTTGAGAGGGGGATACTGATGAGGCTTACATTTAAAAACAGCGTCGGAACGCTTTATTTCGGCGACGGTGCGGAGTTTAAAATTACGGCAGTTTCGGGGCTTTACGTTCCGTCCAAAACCTACGGCACGGTGCGTTATGCGGAATACGACGGTCAGTTTACTTATCAGAGCAACGCAAATGCGAGGGTTATAACGCTCGGGTGCGACATTGTGTCGAAAAATCTGCGCCCTGCATTGGAGCGCGCTATGCGTGTGCTCAACCGCGCCGGAACGCTCACTTTGGACTACGGCGACAAGGTGAGAAAAATCGAGTGCAGTCAGGTTACCGTTTCTGTGTCGGATAGAAGCACAACCCACGCGGTGTTCGGCGTGCAGTTTGTGTGCGACGACCCGTATTTTACCGACGAACAGCCCGTGAAAGCAGGTATTCACGGCTCGGTTAATCTTATAACCAATCCTATTACACTGCCGTGTATGCTGTCAAGCCGTGACACAAAGAGCATTATCGAAAACGCCGGCGACAAAGACGTTTATCCCATTGTTACAATCCGTGTTGTGAAAAAAGGCACAACCGCGTCGGCAACGGAATACGGATACAAGCTTTTGAACAATACCACGGGCAAGAGCGTGCATTTAC
>CAJLYO010000232.1 GCA_905210885.1 uncultured Eubacteriales bacterium
CTATGGGGGACTGGTCGTCCGCAAAACCTGTTACCGGTGAAATTACGAACATTGTGCACACCAAAACGGCGGTTATTACCGCAGAAATAATTCTTTTTGTTTTACAAAACATAATTGAACCTCCTGAAAAAATTAATATAATTTTAGCATAATCCTATGCGGGACATTATTTTAAAAGCTGAACACGCGTCATATTCTCTACATTTTTAACTGAACCGATACAGTCACAATAAGCAAGCATCATTCTGCTTGACGCGTCATCATTATTAAGCAAAACGTCAAATTTGAAGCTTCCGTTTGCAAACATTTCCGCCGGATCTGAAACAATATCCTGCCACGGTATTGCAACCTCATAAACAGTCTGCTCACCGATTCTTTGTATGCCTATCTCAGCAGACTCTATAAGACTTCCCTGTTTGCCGAACTTACTGTCAAAACCTGTTTCCAGCGTCCAGTTATAGCAAACCGGGCCTAATTCCGGCATAAGCGCTATACCAAGCTCTGTGAATGTTGTTGAAGAGGATTTTGAGCACAGTGCAATCTGGAAGCAGTCCTGATTCCACATAGAGCTCGGATCAACCTGCTGCTGCATAAAGCGTTGATCATCAACCTTGGCACAGAAATAAAATTTCTCCTCATCATACATCATGCCGCATTTAAAGCCATAGCCTCCGTCCTCACTCTTTACAGTTATGGGGCTTGAAATATTCCACTCACCTTCGTTTATAACACCGTCAATTTCGGGCTTAACCGAAGCGTAATGAGCAGAATCGGTACTAAGCTTTGTTTTTACGTCAATAATCTCGCCGTTTTCAAGCTTAAGCTCCAGTTTAACCTGCTTATTAAGCATTTCTGCCGGAACTCTGAGAAAAATATCGGCTGTCTGGTGCGGCTCGAGCTGCTTTAAATATCCGGGTTCAAAAAGTCCCGCAACTTCCTTCGGCTCAGATACGGCAAGCTGTCCGGACACGGGCAAATCCGACTGCTCATTTACAAATGTAAATTTGCCCGACCATATATTAAACAGCGGCGAATCGTTAACCATTGACATGGACTTTAAGCTTACGGAAGGAGTATATGTAACATCGCAATCGGCATAAAAAACATTTTTACCGCTATCCGTAACCGCAAGTCCGAGAACATCCGTACCTGCATAACCGCCGCTTGCCTCAGGTTTGCTTTTTAGGGTAACGGCACATGATTTATTATTAAATTCTATCGGTCCGTCAGTGTAAACCCCTCCGCCGGCGTTTGAAGAAACAGCAGCGTTTGTATTATATCCGGCGTTTACGGTAACTTTTGTTTTTGCGCCTGCCGGAATATTAAGCTCTGTATTATCAACCGTAAACACCGGTTCGCAAACCTCAGCAGCTTCAAAATCACCCTCAATATACACGGGGTCCTTGCCTATATTAACCGTAAACACTCCGTTTACAGGGTAAAGCGTTTTTGCGTTACCGTACATATCATAAACCGTCACGCTTTCACAGCCAAGCTTAAAACCTGCCTGTTTTGCTTTTAAATTTGCCGCCGCAAATATAAGACCTTTCCCGTTTTCACCGGCGTATCTGTAGCAGTAGTTACTTTGACCGATATCTAACTTTTCGGCATAGCTGCAGCCTGCGGTAAGCTTATTGTAGTTCGTATAGCTGACATACGCTCCTCTTGCGGCAAGCGGCACAGGGTGTTCATAACCGGGAGTATAATTCTCAACAACGCCGAAATTGTGTTCGCGTTCGGTCCGTGATACGCCGTCACACTGAAAATCATACCAAAAAACCTTGTCGCAGCCGGCTCCGGCATCAAGCTGCGCCGACATTCTTGCAATACGCTGCGCCGCCTGTTTTTCCGTCGCCATACCGGTCATTGTTGACCAACCCGTTTCGGTAATCCACAGCTCCACATCATCGTATCCGTATTTATCCAAAAGATCTCGGGTGGTATTATAGTAACCCATCCATGAGCCTTCCTCGGAGCCTTCGCTTTTGCCGGGATAAACATGAATACTCAAAGCGTCCATAAACTTTTCGCCGTTAAAAATTTTGAATATTTTTTCGTATTCGGCAAGAGGCGAGCCCGCCGTGTCACCGCCGACTACAAGCGCTTCGGGATTTCCCTTTTTCACACCTCTGTATAGCGCCTGCCAGCTCTTTGCGCAATTTTCGGTAGTCATTCGCGGATCTCTGCCAAGATAAAGATTCCATTCATTGTATGTTTCTATTACTGTCTTGACACCTATTTCCTTCAGTGCTTTTGCAAAGGCACAAGCATACATCTCCATGCCCTCGCAGTATTTATCCGTGCCCCAGCCGACGTTATATTCGGGTATATTACCATAACTCAAGTGATATACAAGACCTATGTCATTTTCGGCAAGATACTTATACCATTTCATATAATGCTCCGAAATTATAAGCTTCCCGTCCTTATATTCATGTAAAAACGGTCCGCCGTCACGCACCCATCCGGCGCCGGACAAATTAAGCAAGGGCATATTTTTATTAAAGTTTTCACCGTTATATACATAATGGTTACAGAAGCCCAAAGTATCATTTTTCACATCCGGCGGAGGATTGTTTACCTTAGAGTACTGAGTATATCCGCTGTACCCTTTATGATTTTCGGACGTTATATCAACATACAGCCAAAATATGCCGTACGGATGGTCGGAATTTAAATTCAGCCTTTTTTGTATACTTCCGCCCGCCGGAATATTAAAGCTTTCTTTTTTTTGCCATATAATTCTGTCATATTCATCCTTTGCGGTAAATACCGCCTCATAATCGCCGGCTGTATTTTCACGGTCTGTTACAGTACATTTGAATGCCGGAGTTTTTTCGGAGGAAAAGACATTTCCCAATTCACCGCTGTCAAAACTAACGTCAAGTGCACGTCCGTAATAATTATACAAATCCTCCGGAATACTTTCGCGCGGAATTCCCAATGTATCAGCTTTTGTTATTTCTCTGACGTAAAAGTTATCTATATACGTCGGGTACTTATTCGGATACGAAATAAGCGCAGCGCCCGAAATGCCGTCACACTGAGCATTCATAAAGTCGGCCTTTAACAGCTTACCGTCCACATAATAGTGCAAATTACCGTGCGGCATATCGAAATAAACCAAAACGTCATGCCATTCGCCGTCCGGGGTATCAACCCAATCCTCCTCAAGCGACGACCTTGACCAGCCT
>CAJLYO010000233.1 GCA_905210885.1 uncultured Eubacteriales bacterium
ACATTTCCGCGGGCTTGCTTAAAACAAACTTATCCTGAACGGTAACACGCGTTCTGTTATTATCCAGCTTAACTCCGCGCAAAAAGCTTTTTACGCCTTTGTCGGCTGTATATACATTAGTCATATCACCTATGGCATAGGCCTCGTTTTCCTTAAACGAATGTTTTACGATGCTTGCCGTTCCGCCGTATTTAAAGGCGTAGTTGCTGTCGGTATTAAAAATCACCGTATTGTGTCCCTCCGCCCTTACGCGGTAGCATTGCAGGTAATTCGGTATGTTGTAATTATCGGAGCCTAAGTCAAAGAAAAATTTCTCGCCCATAGTATCGAGCACAAATGTACCTGCGTCCATGTGGTCGTGTCCCTCGCCCGAAATGGGGTCGTCGCAGTGAAATCCAACATATGTGTCTTTGCTGTTCCAGCCGCTTCTCATTGAGGCAACCTCGGAAATAGGCAGATATGCGTCAAGGCTTGCGCCGGTTGTGTCCGCACTGCTGAACTTTGTATCGTAATACAAAATATCGGTGGGTGCGAAATCGGACGAATCAGCCCAGGTAACCTTCATGCGGTTAATACGCGCAACCGCGTCTTCATAATTATTAAATCTGTCCGCAAGCCAGAACATCTCCGGCGCGTAAAGCTCGTTGGGGACATTGCCGTCATGATAATTAAATATGCCCTTGGAGCCGTTTATCGCAAGCACGTATTCGCCGGTGAGTTTAAGCCCGGGCACATCGTCATAGCCAAAGCAGTTACCCACGGAATTTTCAAGAGCACGCATACTGAACACATAGTACCGCATTGCAAGCCGCCAGTAGTTGGGACCCTCCTCGTAAGCGCCCATGGGAGCAAAAAGGCTGAGTGCGCGTCTTGAGTCTATAAGACACTGGGCAACAACTCTTTTTGCCTTTGCCAAATCATCGCCATCAAGATCGTCCATTATCGGCAAGGCTCCGCAGGTGCCCACAGTAGCTATAACCAGGCACCAGTTATCAGCAAGCTCGCCGCGCCAGTTCCACGAACGGCATTTATCGTTGTTTCTGCTGTAATCCTCTTTTGTAAGGTGGTCAAAATCATCGGTTATGGGGTTTATCGCCTTTTCAACTATAGCGGTGCGCACGGTTTCACGCTGCTGCTCCGTCAGTTTGTCATAAAGCAAATCGTACGAAATTCCCATTGCGGACGACAATTCCGCCACGTCAAGGAAATGGAAGGGGTTCCAGTCCGGGAATGCCGCCACGGCAGACATTATCTCCCATGCCTTGTCAAAATATTTATCCTCGTGACAGATACTGTACATAAGAGCACAGGTTATCATCATTGAGGCATTTTCGCTTTTTGCCTCGGTTGTAAGCCTTATATTTTCGCTGTCCTTGGCATATTCAAAGGGTGATATTTCAAGATATCTGTCGGACCACGTTTTAAGGTTGTTATAAGCCTTCTGCATGGTCGCGTCGCAGTCCGAGCCTTTGGCAAGCTCTGTTTTAATGGTTTCGAGCTTATCCGCGGTAACCAAAAGCCGCGGGTGGCTTTGATTTTTCGCCTTAAGCAGGCTGTAAATCTCGTCGCCGGTCACATCGTCAAACATATAGCTTTCTGATATCGTGCGCATAAGCTTCATGTTTTTCTGCCAGTCCAGAATATCGTCCATATTTTCGTCACTGTAAATAATGATACCGTTTTGTTCAACATGGAGCGACTTCCCGAACGCATTGCAAAGCTTGCCTGCGGCGTACTCGTTTTCAAATTCAAAGGAACTGCCGTCCTTTGTGATTTTGCCGTTCTGCACCGCCGCGCCTATGCTTTCAGCAAAAAAACGCACCGGAATCATTACTTTTCCGCCGTCCTCGTAAGGCACAATGCTTCTGTCGTCGGAAATATACGATTTTTCACCGTGCAAAAGCACGTTGCTTTTTCCGAGATACATTGCAACAGCGTTTTTCATTACCTTTTTTACGTCCATATGTATTCCTCTCTCGATTTGCTCATCGGCAATAACATTATCCCATTCATACACGGAAATATTGTCAAGCAATACCTCGCCCTTCTTGCCGCGCGGATACCACTGATGAATCCTGAATGCGGACAACGCGCCGTATTTAAAAGAATAATCGTTTGTCTTTTTATCGCCGTTAATATAAACGTTCATTATTTCGCGGCTTGAGTCGACGCAGATATCAATCCTGTAAAAAACGTTTTTCTTAAGATTTGCAAGCACTGCCGCGGCGCCGAAATTTTTGTCAAGCAGGGTCGCCGTTCCGTCAGGAGATATCGTCATAACAAATGCATCGCTGCCGCCTGTGCCGATAAACTGTATAAGCTTTGTCACTTGGTCGCTGTCCGTAAGCATTATATTAAATCCGCAGGTTATAGCTCCGTCTATCGCCTTGCCGAAATTATACTGGAAAAATATATCGTTTTCCGTATTCAGATTCATGCTCAGACAGCGCTCGCCGTCAATGTTTTTAAGTGAAAACTCATTGCCCTTGCTTACTATATATTTCTGAATTGCGCCGTCGTTAACATAGGTGCTGTCAAAATTCTCATAATAAAGCGGCTTCATTCTGCTGTGGGTTTCCTTTTCACTTGCGGGACGTATGTTTTTTATATCCGTGAAAACAAAAGTCTTTATATCGTCGTAAGTCTTTTCGGAATTAATATCAAAGCTTAACGTCCTGCCCGTTCTCGAATTTGCGGCAGCATCGTTTACAAAACATTTTTCCAATCTGCCGCCGGCATACAGCGCCGTTAAAATGCTGACGCTGCGCGGCTCTTTATACCCCGATTTTACAACCGCGCTCACCTTGCCGTCCTCGGTTTTAACGTCCTGCACCAAAATATCGAAACCGACGGTTTTAAAAGCAAAATCTATCGGTTTGCCGCATATACCGGATATGCGGCAAAGATAATAGCTGCCTTTTTTCAGGTTGCTGAATTTTACGTAAACGGTATTTCCCTCAAGGCTCATCTCATAATCCGTGTTTTCGGTTTCCGTACCGTTTTCCGCAACAGAAAGCTTTGCTGAATTTATATCGGACGGCGCCGTGTTAAGCTCAACCGCAATTGTATCGTCCAAAAAGGCGTTTTGCGTGTCACCACCCAAAAGGCAAACGCTTTTTTGGGAAATACTATCGGCAGAAACACCGCAGGGTATTATTCCGAATAACAGCGCTGCGCACACTGCGGCAGCC
>CAJLYO010000234.1 GCA_905210885.1 uncultured Eubacteriales bacterium
AGACTGACAAACCCCACTCAGGAGGTTTTTGAAAAGAGAATTGCGGCGCTTGAAAGCGGCACGGCGGCTCTTGCAGTCGCTTCCGGTGCGGCGGCGATTAATTACACAATCGGCACGCTTGCAAAAACAGGCGAACATATTGTGGCTTCAAAGACGATTTACGGCGGAACCTACAACCTTTTGGCACACACGCTGCCGCTGACTTCGGGAATTTCGGCAACGTTTGTTGACCCTTATGAGGAAGGCTCTTTTGAAAAAGCGATACAGCCCAATACCAAGGCGATTTTTATTGAAACATTAGGAAACCCAAATTCAAATGCAGCGGACATCGAGGAGGTTGCAAAGGTTGCACATGCCCACGGTATTCCCCTTGTTGTGGACAGCACATTTGCCACACCGTATGTCATAAGACCTATTGAGCACGGCGCGGATATCGTTGTTCACAGCGCCACAAAGTTTATCGGCGGTCACGGAACGGCAATCGGCGGAGTTATTGTGGAAGGCGGTACGTTTGACTGGAAGGCTTCCGGAAAGTTCCCGTGGATTTCGGAACCCAACCCCAGCTATCACGGCGTAAGCTTTGCGGAGGCGGCTCCCGGAGCGGCATTTGTAACATACATCAGGGCGATTTTGCTTCGTGATACCGGCGCTACGATTTCGCCTTTCCATGCGTTCATGTTTTTACAGGGACTTGAAACCTTGTCGCTGAGAGTTGAGCGCCACATCGAAAATGCTCTTAAGATTGTTGAATATTTGAACAGTCACCCGAAGGTTGAGGCTGTTCACCACCCGTCCCTTGAAAGCGAGCCGAGCCATGATATATACAAGAAGTACTATCCCAACGGCGCAGGTTCGATATTCACCTTTGAGGTTAAGGGGGACGCTGAAACGGCGAAAAAATTCATCGATAACCTTGAGATTTTTTCACTGCTTGCAAATGTTGCGGATGTTAAGTCACTGGTTATTCACCCGGCAAGCACGACGCATTCACAGCTTAACGAGCAGGAGCTTATCGAACAGGATATTAAGCCCAATACAATAAGACTTTCAATCGGTATTGAAAATGTTAATGATTTGATAGATGCACTTGAAAATGCTTTTAGAGCAATATAATTTTAGGAGGAAATTAAAATGAAAAAGATTTTATCGGCAATTTTGGTAACGGTTCTTGCGCTTTCCCTGTTTACGGCATGCGGAAACAGCGGTATCACAATCGGTGTGCCAAACGACACCACAAACGAAGCAAGAGCGCTTTTGCTTCTTGAGGAAAACGGCTATATTAAGTTAAAAGACGGCGCAGGCATAACCGCAACAATTAAGGATATTGTTGAAAATCCCTATAATATCACATTTAAAGAGGTTGAGGCGGCACAGCTCCCCAACACTTTAAAGGATTTTGACTACGCGGTTATTAATTCAAACTATGCAATTCAGGCTGACTTAAACCCCGTTAAAGACTCACTTTTGGTTGAAGGCTCGTCATCTGAGTACGGTAACATTGTTGCTGTAAAAAAAGGCAATGAAAACAGCGACAAAATCAAGGCTTTAAAAGCAGCACTTGAAAGCAAGGATGTTAAGGATTATATAACGAAGCAGTATGACGGCGCGGTTGTAAGCACTGTTGACAACCCCGGTGACGGATATGACAGCTCCGTTGACTATGCCGCTCTTGCCGGAACAACAATTACGGTTGCTGCATCGCCCACGCCCCACGCTGAGATTTTAAAGGTTGCAAAGGACATTCTTGCAAAGAAGGATATCACACTTGATATAAAGGAATTTACCGATTACGTTCAGCCCAACAATGTTGTTGAAAGCGGAGAAATCGACGCAAACTACTTCCAGCATTTCCCCTATCTTGACGACTTCAACAAGCAGAACGGAACACACATTGTTTCAATAGGCGCTATACATGTTGAGCCTATCGGACTTTACGGCGGAAAGCAGACAACACTTGACGCTTTGAAAAAATAATATGCAGTACCGGCGCCGGCAAAACCGGCGCTTGATTGCGTTATTCGGAGGATTGTATGATAGAACTAAAAAATATAACAAAGTCGTTTAAAACCGAGAGCGGAACGTTTGAGGCGCTGAAAAACGTAAGCCTTACGATTTCGGACGGGGATATTTACGGAATTATCGGGATGAGCGGCGCCGGAAAAAGCACTCTTGTGCGCTGCATCAACATGCTCGAGCGCCCGACAGAGGGTGAGGTTATAATCGACGGCGAAAACATAGGCAGTCTGTCTGCTGCGGATTTGCGAAAAAAACGCCGAAGCATGACCATGATTTTTCAGGGATTTAATCTGCTTATGCAAAGAAACTGCCTTGACAACATATGCTTTCCTTTGGAGCTTGCGGGCGTAAAGAAGGAGGAAGCAAGAAAAAAGGCGGCACAGCTTTTGAAAACGGTAGGTCTTCCGGATAAAGGAAAGGCGTATCCGGCACAGCTTTCCGGCGGTCAGCAGCAGCGAATTGCCATTGCGCGCGCCCTTGCCACCAATCCCGAAATTTTACTTTGCGATGAGGCTACAAGCGCCCTTGACCCCAAAACGACAATGTCAATTCTTGAGCTTATACAAAAGATAAATAAAGAACTCGGAATTACGGTTATTGTCATTACTCACCAGATGAGCGTTGTGGAAAAGATATGCAACAGGGTTGCGATTCTTGACGACGGTTCGGTGGTTGAGGAGGGAGAGGTGAGCGACGTGTTTACCAATCCGAAATCCGAGGCGGCAAAGCGCCTTGTTTTCCCGGACGGCGCAGACCCGGCTATACCTGTTTTTGCATCAGACAGTGTTATACGCCTTGTGTATAACGGCGCAAAGGTTGCGGATACGCCTCTTATTGCAAAAATGGCAATAGATGAGGGGATTGCCGCAAATATCCTTGCCGCACAGACAAAGTGCATAGGCGACAAGGTTTTCGGCAACATGCTGCTTGATATTTCCGGCGGCGAAACCGAACTTGAAAAGGCGATAAATTATCTGCAGAACACCCCGAACATCATCGTAAGGAGGGCGGTACAATGATAGCACAGCTTTTGGCAAATCCCACGGTTGCGGAGGCAGTTGAAATATTAAAAAGTGAATTTTTGCTTGCAATATGGGAAACCTTTTACGTTACCGTTTTGGCAACCGCGTTTTCAATAGTTATAGGTCTGCCCCTCGGCGTG
>CAJLYO010000235.1 GCA_905210885.1 uncultured Eubacteriales bacterium
GGTCATCAAGGTTGCAAACTGGCCTGCCGAGAGCAGTACAAGCTACAATGACATGGAAAAAATAAGGCAGGAATTTATGGAAAAAAACCCCGATGTTTATGTTGAGAAGGATACGTGGGGTTATGAACCGCAAAGCTTTATAATGCTTGCCGCTTCAAATCAGCTGCCAACGCTCACGCTGATTCCCTTTACCGAGGCTTCAAAAACCAAATCTGACGGATATGCGGCAGACATAACTGATGTTATGGATAAATACGGTTATCTGAAAGGAACCAACCCCAGTCTTCTGGAGCTTTTAACCGATGAAAACGGCAGAGTATACGGTGTTCCGAACTCTGCATACGCGCAGGGGCTCTTTATCAACAAGTCAATATTTAAAAAAGCAGGTCTTGTAAATGATGACGGCAGCATAAAAATACCGTCAACATATGATGAGCTTGCACAGTACGGACAGATTATCCGTGAAAAAACAGGCTGTGCCGGTCTGGTGTTTCCCACAATCGATAACGGCGGAGGCTGGAATTTTCTTAATATAGCATGGAGCTACGGTGCGAATTTCCTGGAAAAGGAAACCGACGGAAGCTACAAGGCTGTATTCGGTACTCAGGAATTTGAGGACGCGCTGCAGTACATGTATGACCTTAAGTGGAAATATAACGCGCTTTCGGACAATTCGGCAATCAATGTTAACAAATCCCGCGAAATATTCTGTACAAATCAGGCAGGTATGATATTCTTTGAGCCGGACAGCGCAAGCTCGGCTGCGTTTACATACGGTATGAATAAGAACGATATCATGGCTGTGAGAATGCCTGAGGGTCCCAGGGGCAGATATTCCCAAATGGGCGGCAATTACTGGATAATAGCCGCACATTCTACAGCCGAGCAGCAGGATGCTGCAATGAGGTGGCTTGAATTCCGCGGAATTTCGCCTAAGGTATCCGACGAAACTAAGAAAAAGTGGGAAATCTCAGCTAAAGAAAACTATGATAAGGGTCATATTGTCCTTTCAAGAAGCGCCTTTGATATGTGGGTTGACCCTGAACGTATAAAGGCACAGAATGATGTGTACAAACCGTACGTAAACGTAGATATGAAAGATTATGACGATTACTTTTCGTTTACCAATGTTGTAATATGTCCCGAACCGGAAATCGCGTCACAGGAGCTGTATTCTGTGCTTGATAAGGCGGTTCAAGAGGTTATTACAAATAAGGATGCGGATATAGATGCATTGACAAAACAAGCGGTAAATGATTATCAGACAAATCATCTTGACAAGCTTAAGTAATCGGAAAAGAGGTAGATTTAATGAAAGCAGCAAACGGGTTGGCTAAGAATAAGACGCAGCGTATCGGCGCCGGGATAATGTATGATATCGGCGGTTGGGCACTTGCATTGCCTACAATAATTTTATTTGTATTTTTGACGTGGCGTCCTATTGTTATTGCTTTCGGATACTCTTTGTTTGACTTAAAGGGAATGACGCCGGTAAGCTTTGTGGGACTTCAAAATTTCAAAGACATTTTAAGCGATACCAATTTTTTGCAGACGCTGAAAAATACTGTTTGGTATGTGGTTTGGTCGTTGATTTTGGGATTTCCGATTCCGTTTTTTCTTGCCATAATGGTGAATGAAATGACAAAGGGGAAAGAGTTTTTTAAATTTACACTGTATTTGCCGGTTGTAATGCCGGGTGTTGTAACATCGCTTGTATGGGCAATGATGTATTCGGACGGTTCCGGCGGACTTCTAAATATGCTGCTTGTGCAGTTCGGGGCACAGCCTAGAATGTGGTTGTCTGATAAAAGCCTGACTATATTTCTTATAATTGTGTCAATGACGTGGCAAGGCTTCGGCGGTACAATGATAATGTACCTTGCAACGCTTCAGGGAGTTGACAATTCGCTCTATGAGGCGGCGAGGATTGACGGTGCGGGATTTTGGAAGCGTTTTCAGGTAGTTACACTTCCGCACCTTCTGCCTATGGCTCTTTTAATGGGGGTAAAACAGATAATAGCCGTATTTAACGTTACGGAGCAGCCTATGATTATGACAGGCGGCGGTCCTAACGGAGCATCCATGACCTTGGGACTTACCAACTATTATTACGCTTTCAGATACGGACATTTTGATAAATCAATGGCGCTTGGAGTGACAATGTTTATCATGCTTATAGGACTGACATTTGTTTACTTCGGCGTTGAGAAAAAGCTTAATGATTAGGAGGTACGGCATTGAAATTATTTAAAGAACGCAAGGCTAAAAACGAAGGCTTGCTGAACGATATGGATTTAAACTATGTATCATATAAAATACTGTACGGCGTGATGTTTGTTATATTGCTTATTTCGGCGCTTGCGTGTTTGCTCCCGATTTTGTGGGCGGCATTTTCCGGGTTTAAAACTCCTGCCGAAATGTATTCTGTTCCGCCAACGCTTTTTCCGTCAAGGATTGACCTTAGTATGATACCAAAGCTTTTAACGCGCGTCCATTTCGGCAGATACCTGTTAAATACGCTGTTTATAATAATAGGCTGTCTTACATTTGATATAATTTTAAACGGACTGACAGGATATGTTCTGAGCATAGTAAGACCGCGCGGCTATAAAATCCTGGATAAGCTTATGTTTTGGTCAATGATGCTGCCGGGGATAAGTATGGTTCCGCTGTATATAACAATAGTTGATGTTCCGTTTTTACATATTAACCTGAAAGGGAGCTTTTTACCGTTATGGCTTATGGCAGGCTGCAGCTCATTCAACATATTCCTTTTCAGAAATTTCTTTAACGGAATACCAAAATCATATTTTGACGCTGCTCGTATAGACGGCTGCGGAAATATAGGAACATTTTTCAGAATAATAATTCCGCTTTCAACTCCGATTCTGGTTGTTATTTCAATTTTCAGTGTAACGAGCTCGTGGAGTAATTTTATGTGGCCTTATCTGCTTTTGGGAAACAGCGCAAAGGAACCGCTTTCGGTATTGGTTTATCAGCTGAGCAACGATAATGTGCTTAAGGCCAACGAGAACTTGATGCTTATGATGCTTGTCGCCGTGCCTATGATAATTTTCTATTCGTTATTTTCAAAGAAAATTATGGGCGGCTTTAATATGAGCGGAGTAAAGGGGTGATGTATTTGAAAAGAATTATATC
>CAJLYO010000236.1 GCA_905210885.1 uncultured Eubacteriales bacterium
AAAGGGAGGGGGACCGCGTAAGCGGTGGAAGGATTCATTTTTGCCACCAAAAAGTAACAAGAAATACGAATACTATTATTATTTAAAGCCATACAACTCGAAACCGCCGCAACGTTTATCACAGGACGGCGGAACGACACATAGGTCGCTCCCTACAGCATTATTGTAACAAAGTTCACGGGTCGCAATTTTTTTACATATTTGATACTATAATCAGCGTGACAAATACACCAAAAGCACCGCGATATCCGCCGGCGAAACCCCCGAAATACGGGACGCCTGCCCCACGGACGCCGGGCGTGCGGCGGAAAGCTTCTGCCGCGCCTCGATACGCAGACCGTACACATCGTCATAATTTATATCGTCCGGAATTTTTTTGCCGTCAAGCTTTTTAACCTGCTGTGCCTGCTCCGCCTGACGCTTTATATATCCGTCATATTTAACCGAAATTTCAATCTGGTTTGCTATATTTTTATTATACCCCGGGAACTCGTCGTCTATCGCCTTTAAAGAATCGTATGTAATCTCGGGACGGCGCAAAAGCTCCGCAAAATGCACGCCGGAGGATATTTCGGAGCTGCCCATGCTTCTTAAAAATCCGTTAACGCGCTCACTCGGCGGCGCAACACGCTTTGAAAGCCGCTTTATTTCACTTTCGATTGCCTGCTTCATTTCAAGAAATTCGCTGTAACGTCCATCGTTTATCAACCCTATTTCGTGCCCGTAGGGCGTAAGGCGCAAATCCGCATTATCCTGGCGCAAAAGCAGCCTGTGCTCCGCACGGGCGGTCATCATTCTGTAAGGCTCGTTTGTGCCCTTTGTTACAAGGTCGTCAATCAAAACGCCTATGTACGCCTCCGCACGGGACAGCACAAGAGGCTCTTTGCCCTTCAGCTTAAGAGCGGCATTTATGCCTGCCATAAGTCCCTGAGCCGCCGCCTCCTCATAACCGGAACTGCCGTTAAACTGACCGGCACCGTACAGTCCGCCGATACTTTTAAATTCCAGCGTGGGCAAAAGCTGAGTCGGGTCTATACAGTCATACTCGATTGCGTACGCCGTCCTCATCATATGCACATTTTCAAGCCCGGGAATCGTGCGCAAAAATGCAATCTGCACGTCCTCGGGAAGCGAAGACGACAGCCCCTGGACGTACACCTCCTCGGTGTCAAGCCCCATAGGCTCAAGGAAAAACTGGTGCCGCTCCTTATCCGCAAAACGCACGATTTTGTCCTCGATTGACGGGCAGTAGCGCGGCCCTATACCCTTTATATTTCCGCTGTAAAGAGGTGAACGGTGCAGATTTTCCCGAATCACATTATGAGTATTTTCATTTGTATAGGAAAGCCAGCAGGTGATTTTGTTCTCGCCGGGATTTTTGGTTTCAAAAGAAAACGGTGTTATATCGTCATCGCCCTTTTGCTGTTCAAATTTTGAATAATCCACGGAGCGCGAATTAATGCGCGCCGGAGTACCGGTTTTAAAGCGCATAAGCTTAACGCCCATATCTTTAAGACAGCCTGTCAGACGCTTTGCCGGGAACATTCCGTCGGGTCCGCCCTCATAGGACACGTCGCCGATTATGATTCTGCCGCCCAAAAACGTTCCGCTTGCCACAATTACGGCTTTTACGTCAAATGTTGCGCCGGTGTGTGTCACGACTCCGCTGACGTGACCGTCCTCGCACAGAATTTCAACAACCTCCGCCTGTTTTATAAACAGGTTTTCCTGGCGCTCCAAAGTGCCTTTCATGTACATTCTGTACCGCTGTCTGTCCGACTGAACGCGCAGAGAATACACCGCCGGGCCCTTGCCCTTATTTAGCATGCGCGACTGTATAAAGGTTGCGTCCGCCGCCTTTCCCATTTCTCCGCCCAGTGCATCGATTTCGCGGACTAAGTGACCTTTTGCCGTTCCGCCGATGCTGGGGTTGCAGGGCATATTGCCCACGCTGTCAAGATTTATGGCAAAAACTATGGTTTTAAGTCCGAGCCGCGCACATGCAAGCGCCGCTTCTATTCCGGCATGCCCTGCGCCTATAACCGCCGCGTCATAGCTTCCGGCTTTATATCTTTCCATTTTATATTTCAGCTCCTTATTTACCTACGCAGAATTTTGAGAAAATATTGTCCACAATTTCCTCACTTACCGTTTCGCCGCTTATTTCACCCAAGGCGGAAATCGCAAGCTCTATCC
This sequence comes from uncultured Eubacteriales bacterium, assembly GCA_905210885.1. Classification (GTDB taxonomy): domain Bacteria; phylum Bacillota; class Clostridia; order Monoglobales; family Firm-18; genus CAJLYO01. The sequence goes on from CAJLYO010000236.1 coordinate 2,197, forward strand.
CCGACAGCACTATATCAAAGGGAACTCCGCCGGTTATTTCGGAAATTGCGCCGTTAATCAGCGAATTTGCCCTTAAAAGACATTCTCTGTGGCGCGGATTTGTTATAACTTCCTTTTCCTTTATATCGGTAACGTTATATTTTTCCCCGATTATTTCGTATAGCTTGTCAAGACCTTGGGAATTTTTCGCGGAAACATACACGGTATGGGAAAATCCGCCGGTGTCAATCTCCTTTTGGGGAAGGTCGGTTTTATTGATTACAAGCACGGTTTTTTCCTTGTCAAGCATGCTTATGATTTCCTGCTCCTCCTCCGTTATGCCCTTTGCGCCGTCAGCCACAAACAATATAAGGTCGGCGTTTTTCAGGGTTTTAAGGGAACGGTCGATGCCCATTTTTTCTATTTTATCATCACTTTCGCGAATACCGGCTGTGTCAAACAGATTAAGCTTACAGCCGCGGATATTCACGGAGGTTTCCAAAACATCGCGTGTTGTGCCCTTTATATCGGTGACAATGGCTCTGTCCTCGCCTAAAATTGCGTTTAACAGGCTGGACTTTCCGGCATTCGGCGCGCCGATTATGGCTGTATTTACGCCGTCTTTTATAATTCTGCCGCTTTCGGAGGACAAAATGAGCCTGTCCGTTTTTTCCTTTGCGGACTTTAATATTTTAAGAAGCTCGTCATACTCCAGCGGTTCCACGCCCTCCTCGGAAAAATCCATGGTTGCGAGAAGGTGCCCTGCCGCGTCCAGAATTTTGCCCCGCAGTGCGGATATTTCGCCGCCCAGACTTTTGTCAAGCTGAGATGCCGCAACGGTTACCTGTTTTCTGGTTTCGGCATTTATTAAATCCGCGACTGCCTCCGCCTGGGATAAATCCATTTTTCCGTTTAAAAATGCACGTTTTGTGAACTCGCCGGGCAATGCCGGGCGCGCCCCCAGGGAAATTGCGGCGTCC
>CAJLYO010000237.1 GCA_905210885.1 uncultured Eubacteriales bacterium
CGTTCAGGATGTGAACCGTCTGTTGAAACAGTTGCGTTTTCGGTTGTCTTCTGATTGTCCTGCGGTGTCTGTGTTTGTGTGTTGTTTCCGCCGCAGCCTGTAACGATTGACGCTGCAAGCATTGCAACTGCTAAAATACTTATGATTTTTTTCATTTTAATCACTCTCCAAAATATTATTTTTCCTTTTTTCAAATTTAGTATACTTTAATATATGTTAACTGTGAAAGACAGCGTATGTTAATTGTATGTTAATGTGAATAATTTTTTGAAATTCTTTTTATTTCTTTGTTTTGTATTGACTTTGTTTGTTTTGTGTTGTATAATTACATTATCAATACATCACGGAGGAACATTTATGAGCAAGGTTTACAGTGAGTATATAGAAAAAAGTCCGAGAATACCGCGGCTGATAGAAAATCTTTTCAGAAAGATGCCTGAAATTGAGGCTGACAGAGCGGTTATACTTACGGACAGTTATAAAAATACAGAGGGTCTGCCGATAATTGAACGGCGCGCGCAGGCGTTTTGCGATATCTGCGAAAAGCTTCCTATAATTATACGCGATGACGAGCTTATTGTGGGCAGCAATACAAAGTCGCCGAGAAGTTGTCAGGTTTTCCCGGAATATTCATATCAGTGGCTTTTGGACGAGCTTGATACGGTTGAACACAGAAGCGCCGACCCGTTTTATATTTCTGAGGAAAATAAGGCGGCGATAAGAGAGGCGTACAAATATTGGAAAGGAAAAACCACGTCTGAGCTTGCGGAAAGTCTTATGGCGCCGGAGGCACGCACGGCGATTGAACATAATATATTTACACCCGGCAACTATTTTTACAACGGCGTGGGTCATCTTTGTGTTTCGTATGACGAGGTGCTGGCGCACGGTTTTGACGGCATAGCGAAAAAAGCAAAGGATGAGCTGGACCGGTGCCGTGTTTCGGACGGGGATTACATAACAAAAAGCTCATTTTTGAAATCTGTTATAAAAACTGCAAATGCAGCGTCCCACTATGCACAGCGCTACAGCGCTCTTGCCTTTGATATGGCTGAGAAGTGCACTGACCCTGCGAGAAAACAGGAATTGTACCGTATTTCCAAAATCTGCGCCAAGGTTCCCAAATCCGGAGCGGAAAGCTTTTATGAGGCATGCCAGTCCTTCTGGTTTGTTCAGCTTCTTATTCAGACGGAGGCAAGCGGACACTCGATTTCCCCCGGACGCTTTGACCAGTATATGTATCCTTATTATAAGAAGGATTTGGACAGCGGCGCGATAACCCGTGAATTTGCCCAGGAGCTTATGGACTGCATATGGGTTAAGCTGAATGACTTAAACAAGGTTCGCGATGCCGCTTCGGCAGAGGGCTTTGCCGGCTACAGTCTGTTCCAGAATTTAATCGCCGGCGGACAGAATAAGGACGGCGTTGACGTGACAAACGACCTGTCGTACATGTCAATTAATGCGACGCTTCATGTTTTGCTCCCTCAGCCGTCATTTTCGGTAAGAGTATGGAACAAGTCGCCCCATGAATTTTTGATAAGGGCGGCAGAGCTTACGCGTACCGGTGTGGGGCTTCCGGCTTATTACAATGACGAGGTTATAATCCCGGCGCTTGTAAGCCGCGGCGTTACTCTTGCGGACGCGAGGGAATACTGCATTATCGGCTGTGTCGAACCGCAGTGCCCGGGCAAAACGGACGGCTGGCATGATGCAGCGTTCTTTAACATGTGCCGTCCTCTCGAACTGGTGTTTTCAAACGGCGTTGACAAGGGAGAACAGATAAGCATTAAAACAGGCGATGTAACGTCAATGTCAACCTTCGATGAGTTTTACGATGCGTATAAAAAACAGATGCAGTATAATATTGAGCTTTTGGTCAATGCGGATAATGCAATAGACACGGCTCACGCGGTGAGATGTCCGCTGCCGTTTCTCTCCGGTATGGTGGATGACTGCATTAAAAAGGGAAAATCCGTCCAGGAGGGCGGAGCGCACTATAACTTTACCGGTCCCCAGGGGTTTGGTATCGCCAATATGGCAGACTCCCTTTATGCAATTAAAAAGCTGGTTTATGACGATAAAAAGGTTACGATGGCACAGTACAAGGAGGCTCTTGATAACAACTACGGCTATGGTCTGTCTGATGATGAGGCAAAGGAAATAACGGTAGGCGTGGCAAAGGGACTTGCGGAGAAAGGCATAGCCTTAAAGGGCGAGCAGATACAGCAACTGTTTTCAAAAATCAAGGACGGCAGCACAGGCAAGTACGACAGTCTTCTTAAAATGATTGAGGATATACCCAAATTCGGAAACGATATTGAAGAGGTTGACGCCTTTGCAAGAGATGTGGCGTATACATACACAAGACCCCTCGAAAAGTTTAAAAACCCCAGGGGCGGTCAGTTCCAGGCAGGTCTTTATCCCGTTTCGGCAAATGTACCGCTGGGCAGACAAACCGGTGCGACTCCCGACGGAAGGCTTGCACACACGCCTGTTGCCGACGGCGTTTCACCTTCTGCCGGCAAGGACTTAAACGGTCCTACCGCTACGGCAAACTCCGTTTCGAAGCTTGACCACTTTATCGCGTCAAACGGAACCCTGTTTAACATGAAGTTTCATCCCTCGGCTTTAAAAGGCAGAGAGGGGCTTGAAAGCTTTGTTGCGCTTGTGCGCGGTTACTTCGACCAAAAAGGCTCGCATGTACAGTTTAACGTTGTAAGCCGTGAAACGTTAAGGGACGCGCAGGCTCACCCGGAAAAATACAGAAGCCTTGTTGTGCGTGTTGCCGGCTACAGCGCGTTGTTTACCACTCTTTCAAAATCCCTGCAGGACGATATTATCAACAGGACGGAGCAAGGGGGATTTTAATTGGAGAGTTATCTTAACACCAAAGGGCGGATATTTAATATTCAGCGTTTTTCCGTTCATGACGGCCCGGGTGTGCGCACAATTGTATTTTTAAAGGGCTGTGCGTTAAGGTGCAGATGGTGCTGCAATCCAGAGTCGCAAAAAAGCGAAATTCAGCAGATGACAGTAGAACTGTCCGAAATGCGGAAACTCAATCAGTCTTTACAGCAGAGCAACGACGACTTGAGGAACAGAAACGGATTGATGAGCAGGAGCGAGCAAGAGCAGCTCGAAGAAGA
>CAJLYO010000238.1 GCA_905210885.1 uncultured Eubacteriales bacterium
TTCAAATATTTATCAAGCCTCAAAACAATCACTCCCTTATCTGACCGCTGCCGGTAACAATATATTTAAATATTGTAAGCTCTTTTAAGCCCATAGGGCCTCTTGCATGGATTTTTTGGGTGCTTATGCCTATTTCCGCGCCGAGCCCAAACTCGTTGCCGTCCGTAAAGCGCGTAGAGGCATTAACGTAAACCGCCGCCGCGTCAACGCGTTTTGTAAATTCCGAAGCCTCGGAATAATCACGTGTGATTATAGCCTCCGAGTGCCCGGTACCGTAGCGTGCAATGTGGCTTACAGCCTCAAAAATGTCGTCCACCGCTTTTACGGATAAAATATAATCTCCGTATTCCGTGCTCCAATCCTCCTCCGCAGCCGGTTTCATATCGGGGCAGATTTTAAGACATTCCTCACAGCCGCGAAGCTCAACGTTTTTCTCCTCCATCGCCGATTTTACCATAGGCAAAAATTCCGGAAGAGCAGATTTTTGTATAAGCAGTGTTTCCATTGCATTGTATACCGACGGTCTGCTTGCTTTTGCGTTAACGGCAATTTTTACCGCCATGTCAAAGTCCGCTTTTTCCGAAACATACGTGTGGCACACACCGCTTCCCGTTTCTATAACGGGGACGGTTGAATTATTAACAACGGCTTTTATAAGTCCCGCACCGCCTCTGGGTATTAAAACGTCAATATAACCGTTTAACCGCATCATTTCGGACGCAACCTCTCTCGATGTGTCCTCCACAAGCACAATGCACCCTTCCGGCAAACCGTTTTCCGCCGCTGCTTTTTTCATAACGGAAACAATTGCCTTGTTTGAATTAATTGCCTCGCTGCCGCCGCGCAGAAAAGCGGCATTTCCCGATTTTATGCACAGCGCCGCCGCGTCTGAGGTAACATTCGGGCGCGCCTCGTATATAATGCCTATCACGCCGATGGGAACACGTTTTTTCACGATTTCAAGCCCATTGGGGCGCACCGTTCCTTCAACGGTTTCACCAACCGGGTCGGGCAGGGCGCAAACCTCGCATATTCCGTCCGCCATTGAAAAAATGCGTTCCTTTGTAAGTATGAGTCTGTCAAGCATCGCCTTTGTTATACCGTTTTTGACGGCATGTTGCGTATCAATTGAATTTTGCTCCAAAATATAACCGTAATTATCGCGGAGCGCCTGTGCCATGGCGGCAAGCGCCGTATTTTTAACCGCTGACGACATGCATGCAAGCTGCGCCGCGGCAGCCTTGGCAAGCTCACCTTTTTGTATCAGTTCGTTCATTTTTTCTCCCCCTTAAAAAACGTTCCCCTGGGTCTGCCTGCCGCGATATCGTAAAGAATTTCAGGGTTTTCACCGTTTGCGATAACCGCGTCGCAGCCGAATTTATTAACAAAAGAAACGGCATTCAGCTTTGTAAGCATGCCGCCTGTTCCGCGGTTTGAACCGCTGCCGCCGGCAATGGAGAGCAAATCGTCCGTCACCTTATCAACATGAGATATAAGCTGCGCGTCCTGGTTTGTGCGCGGATCGCTGTCGTAAAGTCCGTCTATATCTGACAAAATTACAAGCATATCGGCGTTTACAACATGTGCAACATATGCCGACAGGCTGTCGTTATCGCCGAATTCGATTTCATATGTAACAATAGTGTCATTCTCGTTTACAATAGGAACAACACCCAAATCAATAAGGGTTTCAAAAGTATTTTTAGCGTTGTTCTCCCTTTCCGCGCCGTCGATAACGTATTTTGTAAGCAAAACCTGAGCCACGGAGGCGCCGTACTCGCCGAACAGCTTGCTGTAAATTTTCATAAGCTCAACCTGTCCCACGGCGGCTGCCGCCTGCTTGCCCATTGTGGTATCCGGGCGTTTGGGCAGACCGAGCTTTCCCACGCCCACGCCTATTGCGCCGCTTGACACAAGTATAGGCTGAATACCGCTGTTTTTAAGGTCGCACAAAACACGCGACAGCACCTCAATTCGTCTTAAGTTTATAAGACCCGTATCATAAGTCAGGGTTGACGTACCCACCTTGACAACCATTCGTTTCATATAAAATTCTCCATTCCGATAACGCGAAAGTATTTTCGCGCTCTTTTCAATATACATATTTATATTTTATCAGTAAAATTCTATATGTCAAGTATTTTTTCACCGATTTTCGCAAAAACGGGCGCCGCCGACACGGAACCGTAGCTTCCTCCTTCGGAAAATACCACGCATACATACTTTGGGTCATAGTAGGGGAAATATCCGGCAAACCAGCCGTGATTCAAAAGCAATGCTGCTGCCACATTATAAAGCTTTCCGTCCTTTTCCCACCCTGTTTCCGCCGTTGCGGTTTTTCCTGCCGCGGGCGCTGAGGGTATTTCCGCATTTCTTCCAGTGCCGTACATAACCGTTTCACGCAGCATCTGCTGTAAGTGCCGCGCAGTATCGGCAGATATAACCCTGCCGATTTCCGACGGTTTTATATCTGTGCAAACGCCGTTCTCGTCCACAATGCCGCCGATTAGCGAAAGCTGGCGCCGTACTCCGCCGTTTGCCACCGTGCACAAAACGTCAGCAATCTGAAGGGGTGTTGCAAGGACTTCCCCCTGACCTATGGAAATATTGGCAAGGGCGCGGCTTGTCATTCCGCCGGCAGAAGGGATATTTCCCTTAAATTCGTCAAAGCCGTTAATTCTTAAAACCTTTTCGCCAAGTCCGAACCGCCGTGCGTACTCTCTTATGCTGTCATACCCGGTTTGCTCGCCCAGTGTATAAAAAAGGCAGTTGCAGGAATACGCAAAACCTTGGGTGAAAGTAATTTTCCCGTGGCCGTCTGCCTTGCTGCATACAAAATCAAGCCCGTCTATATCCGTTTTTCCGGTACATTCAAAAGTAAATTCATCGGAAAAACCCGTTTCAAGCGCCGCAGCGGCGGTTATGATTTTAAAAACGGAACCCGGGTTGTACCGGCATATGGCACGGTTTAAAAGCTCTCCGTTTTTACTGTTTAAATACTTTTGAATATTATCCGGGTCAAAGTCCGGGCGGCTCGCCATTGCGAGTATGCCGCCGGTTTTTGCGTCAACAATAATTGCCGCCCCCGTTACATTTTCGCTGTCAAGCACGTTTTCCGCAGCGCGCTGGATATTGCAGTCG
>CAJLYO010000239.1 GCA_905210885.1 uncultured Eubacteriales bacterium
TTATACGTTTTCAATGGACTATTTGCCTGTAAGCAAGCCGGACAACGGAAATGTGGAAATAAAGGACACTGCATTCGGATTACTCGATTCGGGCGAGCTTTACCCGACGGAAATATCCGCGAAAAAGCTCAGTGACTGTACATTTAACAGCGGTTGGAAAAGCGTCACCTTTAAATTCAACAGCGGCGGTCATAATAGGATTGGTTTTTTTGTTTTCGATGGTGGTGGAGAGATTTATTTTGATAATATAAGTCTTTTTAAGAGCAGTCTGATTACAAACTGCGGATTTGATGACCCGAGCTACTGGAGTAACGGCTGGTGGTATCAAACAAAAGACTGGTATGGAAGAGAACTGGTTTCCAATAAGGAAAACGGAACAAACTGCCTGTACATAAAGAAAGTGTGGCAGGGTGTTCATTACGGAACAAGCTTTGAGGCAGAGCCCTATACCAATTACACGGTAACATTTATTTACAAGGGCAATCCCAATTGGGCGCACGCGCGCATACTTACAATGAATGAGAAGATTATAGCCGATAAAAACGTGGACGGAAACGTGAACCTGACCGAATGGAAAAACTTCACAATGAGTTTCAACAGCGGTCCCGAAGGCGGCAAGCGTATATTCGCCTTTGTTATGGAAAGCGGCAGCGAGTTTTATGTTGACGATGTTTACTTAACGGTAATGCCCGCAAATAACATAACGATTGTGCAGCCGAAAGGCGGAAAAATATACACGGCTGTAAAAGCTGCGGCTCCGGGCGAAAGAGTGAGTGTTTCGGTAAGCCCGAACAGCGGGCGTAAGTTGAAATGTCTTACGGTCACGGGGGACGCCAATTCCGGAGTTTTGGCAGGTTCTGCTGTAAAGGGCATTGAAAGCGAGGCAAATGCTGACAGCTTTATTATGCCGGGTTATGATGTTGTATTAAGCGCGGAATTTGACGAAAAAACAAATCTGCTTTCAAACGGCAGCTTTGACAATAAAGACTGGTGGGCAACTGACTGGTGGTACTGTACAACCGGATGGTGGGGTTTCGGTAAAGAGTTAAACGGCGATGATGGAACAAACTGTCTGCATATAAAGGAAGTGTGGCAGGGCGTTCATTACGGAACAAGCTTTGAGGCAAAGCCATATACCAATTATAATGTAACGTTTATTTATAAGGGCAACCCCAGGTGGGCGCACGCGCGCATACTTACAATGGATGAGAAAATAATAGCCGATAAGAACGTGGACGGAAATGTGAATCTGACCGAATGGAAGAACTTCACAATGAGTTTCAACAGCGGATCCGAAGGAGGCAAATGCATATTCACCTTTGTAATGGAACCCGACAGCGAGTTTTATGTGGACGATGTATACATAACGCCGCTTGAAACAAACAAAATAACCGTTTCGGACAGTTGCCTCAGTGTTTCGGTAAACTCTGCCGAACCGGGTGCGGCAGTTAAAATAACCGCTGCGCCCGAAACGGGCAGACGCGTGAAAAGTATTGTGCTTACCGGAGATGAAAACGCCGGCATTATAAACGCCGATAATACGGTTAAAGGCATTAAAACCGTATTTGACAGCGATACCGGATTTACAATGCCGGGGTATGATGTTACGGTTAGCGCCGAATACACCGACTATACCGATTACAATCGGGACGGCGTTACCGATATACGCGACCTTATAAGGCTTAAAAAGCTTATAGCTGCCGATTCGGGCTATAAAAATGCAGCCGAAGAACTTGCGATGCTCAGAAAAATTCTTCTCGGAGCGGCTTGAAACGGCAAAACAATATTACAGATCGGAAAGGGAATTTTATGAAACGTGTAGCGACTGTTTTAATGGCATTTGTGCTGCTTATTTCAAGTTTATTTATACTTGTAAATGCAACGGATGATACCGCAGAGGGTGAGCTCTTTAAAAACGGCGGGTTTGAAGAACCGTTTTCACTCACTGTGCCAAATGCTGAACAGGGCATTGCCCAGTGGACGGATGAACAGAAAAAGCAATTCAACGCGGGGATGGAGCGTTCCGATGAAAAAGCGCACAGCGGCAATTATTCTATGAAAATAAAGCTGCCGTCATGGTATCAATCCACTTCGTTTAGATTCGGTGTTAAACCTAAAATGAGATATAACATTGAATTTTGGTACTTTGCCGAGGCTGATTTTTCGACTTCATCGGTTGAAATAAAAGCGCATAAAAACTTAAACGTAAATCAATGGGGCAATAAAAGTATAGAATACGGTGCTAACCTTATGCAGCAAAAGATTTTTGCCGATAATGAAAGCGGAAAGTGGAAAAAAGCATCTTTTGAATTTTCATCCGGAGAAAAATCCGATTATCCGTCTGGCGAGTATGTTGCATATTTAAGATTTCAGTTTAACATAAAAGAACAAACGATTTATCTTGACGATATTAAGGTAACCGAGCTCGGCGAGGCTAAAGATCCCGCCGGAATATTGACAAACGGCGGCTTTGAGGATGACTTTGCTTATTATATGCCGTATATCGGTCAGGGTATAGGACAGTGGAATGCAAAACAGATTTCGGATTTTAAGGGGAAAATGGAAGTTACCTCTGAAAAATCCTATTCGGGGAAAAAGTCTATGTATGTTAAGGCTCCTACATGGAGCGGGGTAGGCGGCATAGCGTTCGGCTTTGAAGTAAAGCCCGAGACCGATTATGCGGTGGAATTCAGGTATTACGCAAAGGGAGATTTCAGCAACTCCACCGTCAGTGTTCAGTCGGTTAACAACAATCAGAAATGCACATACAGCAAAAATCTTTCGGGCAGTTTGAAATATTGGGACGGAACGCAGGAAAAATGGCAAAAATTCAGCGTCAAATTTAATTCCGGCACTGCGGAAAATTACGACGCCGAAAAATATATCGCTCAAATTGAGTTTGCGGGGGTTCCGCAAAATACCGAAATATATTTTGACGATTTCAGAATAGCTGAAATATCCGATGACCTTATATTAAACGGAAATTTTGAAAACGGCGACAGCTTTTGGAGCTGCGATGAAAGCATATGGTCGACCGATAAGGTGGCTATGGGCGGCAATATCGAAAGCGGCGTTATGCA
>CAJLYO010000240.1 GCA_905210885.1 uncultured Eubacteriales bacterium
AGGACAAACCATTTCTTGTTTTTGACGATTCCTTTGTGAATCTGGACGACGAAAAAATGCGTCATGCGCTTACCTTTTTGAAGGAAGTCGGAAAAGAATATCAGGTTATTTATTTCACATGCCAGAAAAATAGAAAGGTATAAAAAGGAGGAAACCATGCGTTTTGTAATACAAAGAGTCAGCAGTGCTTCTGTCACAATCGACGGAAAAGTACGTGGAGAAATAGGAAAAGGTTTTGTTGTGTTAATCGGCATTGGAGAGGATGATACAAAAGAAATTGCAGATAAACTTTTACACAAACTTTTGAATATGCGTATATTTGAAGACGAAAATGGGAAAACAAATCTTGCCCTAAAAGATGTGTCCGGCGAACTGCTTATGATTTCCCAGTTCACCTTATATGCCAACTGCAAAAAGGGAAACCGTCCATCTTTTACAGACGCCGGCAGACCGGAGATGGCAGAGCCGATGTATGAGTATATATTGGAAGCCTGCCGCAAAGAAATCCCGGTGGTAGAGCAGGGGGAGTTTGGTGCCGATATGAAAGTTGCCCTTGTGAATGATGGGCCGTTTACAGTCGTGCTTGACAGCAGGGATTTGATGTAGGATACTTATAAAAACATAGAAAAAGAAGCTTAAGAAGAATATAAAACCGCTTTTTCCCATGTTCAGCTCAATGATTTTCTTTGTAATACCGAAGGCGTAACCGATAAGCAAGAACACCTCAAAGAAAAGACTTTTGCCCTTCGCGGTGCGCGAAATCAAAGACTTTCTTATGGAAATAGGCCAGGAAAGACCGAAACAAAATATAGTCAGCGCCTCAAGTAAATCTGTAATCATAATTAAAAATCCTGCTTTCTGTTTATTTTTTTCTGCGGTAATCGGGCAGAAGCTTGGGAGATACCGCGTCGGTCTTAATGCCGGCGGCATCACGCTGTGCGTCAAATTCCGCAATATGCTTTAAAGTAAGCTTTCCGACAGTTGTTTCCTTTGCCTTTGCCGAAGCATTCTGACCGGCATTTCTGCCGAAGACTATTATATCAAGAAGCGAGTTGCCCATAAGTCTGTTTCTGCCGTGGATTCCGCCAACTGCCTCGCCGGCAACAAACAGGTTTTCAACGTTTGTTGTCATTCCGTTAACGTTTATGTCAAGTCCGCCGTTTTGATAATGCAGTGTGGGGTAAACCAAAATAGGCTCTTTTCTTATGTCTATTCCGTAGCTTGCAAACATTCTCATCATAGCCGGAATACGCTTCTCGATTGTGCCCTCGCCGCCGATTTTTTCAATCATCGGAGTATCAAGCCATACAGCCTTGCCGCTTCCGGTGTCCACACCCTCATCACAGTCGGAGCACTCGCGTATAATGGAAGCCGCCGCAACGTCACGTGTTTCAAGAGGATGCATAAATACCTTACCGTCACGGTTAACAAGCTTTGCACCCAGCGAACGAACCTTCTCTGTTACAAGAGCGCCGAAAATCTGCTGAGGAAAAGCCGCACCCGTGGGGTGATACTGCAATGTTTCCGCATACAAAAGCTTTGCGCCGGCACGATAACCCAAAACAAGACCGTCAGCCGTTGCGCCGTAGTGGTTAGATGTGGGGAAACCCTGATAGTGCATGCGACCTGCGCCGCCTGTTGCGATTATCACGGTCTTTGCACGTGCAACCATAAGCTCTTTTGTTTCCATATTCATTAAAACAGCGCCGGCTGCTTTTCCGTTTTCGTCAAGTATAAGCTCGATTGCAGATGTGAAATCAACAACCGGAATACCTCTGTTTAACACCTCATCACGAAGTGTGCGCATAATCTCGGCACCGGAATAATCCTTTGCCGCATGCATACGCTTGCGCGAAGTACCGCCGCCGTGGGTGGTAACCATTGTTCCGTCTGCGTCTTTATCAAACTCAACACCCAAGTCATTAAGCCACTGTATAGCCTCGGGAGCGTCGCACACAAGCTTTGCCAGAAGGTCGCGCTTTGCGGCATAGTGCCCGCCGCCGAAAGCGTCCACAAAGTGGATAGCCGGGGAGTCGTTGGGCTTGTCTGCCGCTTGAATACCGCCCTCTGCCATCATGGTGTTTGCGTCACCCATTCTCAGCTTTGTAACAATCATTGTTTTAGCGCCGGCATTATCAGCCTCTATTGCCGCAGATGCACCTGCACCGCCGCCGCCGATAATAAGCACGTCAACGTCATATTTAATATCGTCGAGATTTACGTCATCGGCTGAAATTCTGCTGTGCGCCTGTAGCATTTCGCAAAGTTCGTGAGGAACAGCCTCTCCCTTATTGGGACCGATTTTCAGCTCTGAAAACTCGCTTTTTTTATAGTCGGGGTGATAAGCTGCAAGCAAATTATCCTTTTCCTCCGCTGTCATTCGAGCCGGCTCGTAAGCAATATTTGCCTCTCTTGCGGCTTCAACTGCCTTAAGTGACTTTTCAAATTCCTTTGAATACATATTATCCCCTCCTCCTACTTTTCTATTTCTCTGTTGTTGTACAGTTCTTTAATCTCTTCAACAGGCTTACCCATAAGATTTTCGATAAGCTCGTTAAATGTGCCGTCCTTGATTTCCTTTACCCTATCTTCAAGATGCTGACTTTTCGGAGCAAGATACTTTCCGTTCAAACGGCGTGCAAGCATTGCAACCTGCGGGTGAGAAATGCCTGCCGGACAGCGTGAAGAACATACGCCGCACATTACGCAGTCGAAGGACTCCTCCGCGCACTTGTCAAACTCGCCGCGCTGAGCGTAAGCGATATACTGCATTACATTCAAGCTTTGAGTACAGCTTTTTGTGCAGGCATTGCAGCCTACGCATGCATAAATTTCAGGATAAAGCTGCATCATAATCTGCTCTGTGGGTTTAATTTTTTCAATATCGTACACCTGCTTTACAAGCGGGAAAAAGGGCAGTGTTGCAACATACATGTCGTTTTCAACCTTTGTCTGACATGCAAGACAGGTCTTTAATTCTCTGTCGCCTTTAATACGGTAGATTGTAGCG
>CAJLYO010000241.1 GCA_905210885.1 uncultured Eubacteriales bacterium
GGCACGGCTGTCGTCATTTAGCGCCGACATAACCTTGACTGTATTTTCGCAAAGCTTAATATCCTTGCATTTTTCCAGCATGCCGGTTATAACCTTTGCCGCCATGGGCGCCCAGCTTCCGTTTTCGATAATTCCCACCGTTCTGCCGCGGAAATTGCGTTCGGCAAGGGCGGCTATAAACTCCCTCATACACGGAAAAACGTCCCCGTTATAGGTAACGGACGCAAGGACAAGATTTGAATAGGCAAAAGCGTCGGAAACCGCCTTTGACATATCGCACCGCGCAAGGTCGTAAAGCTTTACCTCGCCGCCGTTTTCCCACAGCTTATCCCCCAAAAGGCGCGCCGCCGCCTCGGTGTGTCCGTAAATCGACGCATAGGCAATAACCGTGCCGTTTTTCTCGGGAGTGTAAGACGCCCACTTACTGTACAAATCAATATAATATCCGAGATTTTCCTTAAGTACCGGACCGTGAAGAGGGCATATAACCGCGATGTCCAAAGCCGCCGCCTTTTTCAAAAGCGCGGTTACCTGTGCGCCGTACTTGCCCACAATTCCGATATAATAGCGCCGTGCCTCGTCCGTCCATGCTTCGGGTGCGTCATATGCTCCGAATTTTCCGAAACCGTCGGCGGAAAACAGCACCTTGTCCGCACTGTCATAGCTTACAATAACCTCCGGCCAGTGAACCATGGGAGCGGTAAAAAACGTAAGGGTGTGGCGTCCGAGCTCTAAAGTGTCACTCTCCCCCACAACTATGCGGCGGTCTGAAAAATCCGTACCGAAATAATTTTTCATCATGGCAAACGCCTTCGCCGACGACACAATAACCGCATCCTTAAATTCCTCCGCAAAGCGCATTATGCCGGCGGAATGGTCCGGCTCCATATGGTGAACTATTAAGTAATCCGGCTTTTTGCCGTTCAGCGCGCGGCGGATATTGTCAAGCCACTCATCCACGAAAAACGCGTCAACCGAATCGGTCACGGCGGTCTTTTCATCACAAATAAGATAAGAGTTATAGCACATGCCGTTTCTTACGGCATACTGCCCTTCAAACAGGTCGATTTCCTTGTCGTTTACCCCGACGTACAAAATGTCATGCGTAATGTTCATTGTAAAAAACCTCCCATAATCTATATTTTCTGAAAGCCATGCGCCCCGCCCTTTGCGGACAGGACGCCGATATTTATATTTTACAACAAAATCTCTCAATTATCAAGTATTTTTCCGTCGGTTGATACCGTTACTACGTTCCACGGTATAAACTTGCCGCTTGAGCGAATCGCATTTTTCGCCGCAGCCTCTATTCCGCCGCAGCACGGCACCTCCATACGCACAACGGTTACGCTTTTTATATTATTATTCTTGATTATCGCCGTAAGCTTTTCCGTATAGTCGATATCGTCAAGCTTGGGGCAGCCGATAACGGTGATTTTATTGCGCATAAAGTCAGTGTGAAAGCTTCCGTAAGCATACGCCGTGCAGTCTGCAGCTATCAGCAAATTTGCATTTTCAAAATACGGCGCCGAAACCGGCACAAGCTTAATCTGCACCGGCCACTGACCGAGCATACTTTCGGTTTTTTCGTGCGCCTTCGGCACAGCATCGTGCTTTATCTCCCTCGCACGCGTGCCGGGACAGCCCATATTAATCTTAACCGCCTCTTCGTTAAACGCCGGCGCCTCGCGCATTTCAAATGAAATGGCACCGGTGGGGCACACGGGAAGGCAGTTGCCCAAACCGTCGCAGTAGTCCTCGCGGGCAAGGCGCGCCTTGCCGTTTTCCATAACGATTGCCCCTTCCTGACACGCAGACGCACACAGTCCGCAGCCGTTGCATTTTTCCTCATCTATTTTAATTATTTTTCTTATCATAATAAATTCCCCTTTCGGTATTTTATTGACTTTTCACGGTTATTATAATATAATTAACAGGCAGTGTATGTTGTAATTACAACAAAAAGGTGAAAAAATTATGGAAAAATACTTAAATTTAATAAAAAAATCCGAGCTTTTCCGCGGAATCGGCGGTACTGAGCTTTTAAACCTTTTAAAAAGCCTTAACGCCGAGGTGTGCGCATACGAAAAAGGGGAAACTGTTATGCACATCGGGGATTTCGGGCGCATGGGCATTGTGCTTTCCGGCGCGGTGTCGGTGGTCAGCGAGGATTACAACGGAAACAGCACCATAATATCCTCAGTTTGCGCCCCGGGAATGTTTGCGGAAGCCTTCGTCTGCGCCGGCGAAGCTCTGCCATTTAACGTGACGGCGATATGCAAAAGCGAGATTTTATTGTTCAAACCGGAAAGTGGCGCGCTGTCCGACAGACTTCTTAAGATAACCGCACGGAAAAATCTGATTTTAACGCGGAAAATAAACATTTTATCAAAGCGGACGATACGCGAGCGGCTTACGGAATATCTGAATTTCGAAGCGCAAAGCCGCGGAAAATCAAGCTTTGAAATTCCCTATGACAGACAGGCGCTGGCGCGGTATTTGTGCGTTGACAGAAGCGCTCTTTCGGCGGAAATCGGAAAACTTGAAAAAGAAGGAGTAATACGCTCCGCGAAAAATTTTTTTGAAATTTTTCAAAAAAACTATTGACAAATAAAAATTTTAGCGCTATAATGACGTAAACCGTTGAGGAAGAGTAAGTAAGCTGTATCACTTTTTTAAAAGAGAGCCGCAGGCGGTGGGATTGCGGTAAAAAACATACAGCCGAATGGACTTCTAAGGGCAATCTGAAACGGAGGTGCAGGCCTTCGGAGTATGTGCGACGGAGCTGACCCTCCGTTAGAAAAGGTCTGCATATGATGGTATGCATGAGCGGGCGTGTTTATCACGTCAAGCAGGGTGGCACCGCAGGAGCATTTTCAAGCCCCTGTCCCGGCAAAGTTTATTTTGTTATGGGACGGGGGCTTTTTTG
The DNA here is from genome assembly GCA_905210885.1 of uncultured Eubacteriales bacterium. Lineage (GTDB taxonomy): Bacteria > Bacillota > Clostridia > Monoglobales > Firm-18 > CAJLYO01. The sequence continues at coordinate 2,930 of CAJLYO010000241.1, forward strand.
TATTCCGGTCCCGAAAACACAAGGTAGTTAAACACAATAAAACGTCCTGTGAATTCCGTAAGAAGTTT
>CAJLYO010000242.1 GCA_905210885.1 uncultured Eubacteriales bacterium
TCGCTTAAAAAACATTATATCAAACCTCTAAAATTTCTTTTTCTTTTTTAGCGGCAATGGAGTCAATCTCCGCAATTTTCTTGTCGGTAAGTTTCTGAGCGTCGTCCTCCGCAGACTTAACGTCGTCCTCAGTCATAGTTTTGTTTTTAAGCTCTTTTTTCAGAAAATCCATAGCCTCGCGGCGGATATTTCTGATATTAACCTTTGCGTCCTCGCCTTTTTTATGAAGACCTTTTGCAAGCTCTTTTCTGCGTTCCTCCGTAAGCGGCGGGAAGTTTAAGCGGATTAATTTTCCGTCATTCTGAGGATTTATACCTATATCCGATTTGTTTATAGCCTTTTCAAGTTCAGGCAAAACGCTTGCGTCCCAGGGCTGAATGGTAATCATGTGCGGCTCGGGAACGGAAATTGTTCCGATTTGCGCAACAGGTGTAAGTGTGCCGTAATATTCAACCTTAACCTTATCCAAAACGGCAGGGTTTGCTCTGCCTGCACGGATAGAATTAATGTCATTAAAAAAGAAATTAATTGCCTTATCCATTTTTTCCTCGTACTGTTTTAAAATCGGGTTCATGTAAACTCCTCCTATAATAATTCTCATATATCTCTATTTTAACATTTCCGTCGCGTTTTGTCTATACATTTTGCAGATTTTTTAAAATTAACCATTAATATGTCCCGCGCATACAATGATAGTGAAATCTAACTGATTGGAGGTAAAAGCAATGATGAACAGATTGGGCGACACAGACGTTTTGTTTTTCATCATAATTTTCCTGCTTCTTTTCTATTGCTAAGAATAATTTGACATCTTTTGTCATACAGTATAGTACTTGAAAAGTTTCGGGAGGAAGCAATATGAATTTTGACGAGCTTGTGGGTCAGTTAAACGACCCGCGCCTGAAAAAATCCGTCCGTTCACTTGCGGACAGTCCAAAGGGCAAGGAGCTTTTAAAAAAGCTTGATAAAATTGACAAACGCAAGCTGGAGCAGTATGTAAAAAGCATAAACGGAAACAGCATATCTTCCGAAATGCTTTTAAGGCAAATCAATAACAATCCGCAGCTTTTGGATAAACTAAACAGCTTGCTGTCAAAAATGTAAAACAAAACCGGCTGTGAGTTATCGCTCACAGCCGTTATTTTAATGGAGGTGATTTTTACGGCGGACATTAATAAAGCAATGGATACATTAAGCGAAATGCTCTCAACTCCCGAGGGTAAACAAAGCATAGCGGATATCATGGATTCGTTCTCCGGCGGCGGAGCAAGCGAAAACCAAAGCCTGCCCGGCGGAATTAACATGGAATCCATGATGAAGGTTAAAGCGGCAATGGACGAACTTCAAAGCAATAACGACAGGCGTTCAAATCTGCTTTTGGCGCTTAAACCCTATTTAAATCCGTCAAGACTGGGAAAAATCGACGAAACGGTTAATCTGCTTAAGCTGGCAAAGCTGCCGAATGTTATAAAAACAATGAGAAAGTAGGTGCGGCAAAGTGGTTTATAAAAGATATCAAAGTCCTTTTGAACAGCAAAAAAACACCTGTCCGCCGGAGATAATACCGGCACCCTCTCCGCCTGCGGCAAAGCCGCCCCCGAAAGGGGGATTTTTGCAGAACATCGGTAATGACGACCTGATACTTATCGGTTTAATCTTAGTCCTGCTGCTTGACGATACGGAAAGCCGGGATTATCCGCTGCTTATTGCACTGGGATTTTTGCTGGTGTCAGGCTGGCTGTAACGTTATCGGTGAAAATACATATTATGTATTGAAGTCTTAAACAAAAAGGCTATCATAATAGGAGGTTTGCTATATGAACGATTGCTTTGACGGACGTGTGCGCCCCAACTGCGACTTTAAAGACGGCGTGTGCATCCATACAGACCAAGTTTACGATTCATGCAAAGAATAAGTTTGTGCATAGTATAAGAACAGCCCCAAAAGGCTGTTCTTATATCATAAATTTAATAAATTTTCCGCATTGCCGTGAAGCATTTTTTCAAATTCACCATCGGTAAACCTAAGTTTCAAAAACTTCTCAAGCTCCTCTTTATGGCTAATCGCCGGGTAATCCGTGCCGAAAAGCACCTTTTCAACACCATGAGCCTTAATAATATCCTCGGTTTCTTTCGGCGTCAGCTTGCACATAGAGCTTGATGTATCGAAATAAATATTTTTACCCACAAGATACTTGTAAGCCATATCCCACTCGCTGTAACCGCCCAGATGCGCCGCAACAAACTTGTGTTTCGGCAAAACCTCCAGAAGATGAGCAAATCTGTACGGTGACGAAAAGTCGGTGTTTTTATCGCCGCAGTGAATCAGAATTGGGTATTCAGTACCGATTTCCTCGTAAATTTTTATCATTTTTTCATCGTCAACGTCAAACCGCTGAAAATCCGGGTGGAATTTAAAACCGAAAAGTCCATTGTCCTTTATCCGCTGTATTTCACCGAGGCAATCCTCATAATCGGGATGAACCGAACCGAAGCAGATAAAAGCCGGGTCGTCCTTTAATTCAAACAGAAAGTTATTAACATTAATAACCTGACCGGGTTTTGTCGGTGTGGAGAAAACGACGCTTTTTGAAACGCCGCCCTCCTCCATCGACAGCTTTATATCCGAAACCGTACCCTTGCACTCCCACGGCATTTTATAGTAATTTTCAAGATTTGAAACAACCTTCGGCGCCAAAGCCCCCGGGAACACGTGGGCATGAAAATCAATTATGTTCATTAAAATCTCCTACTTTATACCAATGTCTTTGCGATAATGCGCGTCACAAAACGCAATTTTTTCTACACCGCTGTATGCATTTTTAATTGCCTCGTCAAGGGTTTTGCCCATAGCGGTAACACCCAAAACTCTGCCGCCGGCGGTAACTGTTTTACCGTCCTGAATTTTGGTTCCGGCATGAAAAACAACCGCACCGCCCTTTTGAGCGTCATCTATGCCTGTTATTTCATAACCGGAGGTGTATTTCTTCGGATAG
>CAJLYO010000243.1 GCA_905210885.1 uncultured Eubacteriales bacterium
TTCGGCTTCTGACTGGTTTGCAGGCTTTATTGCCTCGGCAAGCCAAAAGAACTTAATCGGCGGAATCGGTGGCGGTATGTTCGGAACGGGCAGCCATGTTACGCGCGAGGACGCGGCATGCATAATATTCAGAACGTTAAATTACAAGGGTCTGTGCCTTGAAATTAAGGAAAACACCTTTGCGGACGCAGATAACACATCTGCCTATGCGCAGGACGCAATAGGCACACTTTCGGCAAATAAGATAATAAACGGTATGGGTGACAATATGTTTGCCCCGAAAAATAATCTGACCCGTGCCGAGAGCGCAATGCTTATACACGCAATGGTGCTTGAAATAGAAAAAAGCGGGGAGGGTAAATAAATGCTGATAAAAAGAATTGCTGCAATACTTCTTATCGCATGCGTTGTAATGTCCTGCGGTGCGGTTTACTATGCGGCACCGGCAGATGTTTCGGGCACTGATATTGCCCTGCTTGCGGATTTGGGTATTTTAAAGGCGACAATGGCTGATAAGCCGGATAAGGCTCTTACAAGGGCGGAAATTGCCCAGCTTGCCGGAAGTATCACCGGCACCGACATTTCGGCTGCTGTTAATTTCAGCGATTTGCCGTCCGACCACTGGGCATACAAAAGTGTGTGCGCACTGGCGGCAATGGGAATAATGAGCGGTAACGATGACGGAACGTTTCAGCCCGACGAGCCCATAAGCGGCGAACAGCTTCAAACCGTTGCGGTAAAGCTTTTGGGCTATGATATACTTGCAAAGCAAAAGGGCGGTTATCCCATAGGCTACGGACTTGTTTGCGCGGAAATCGGACTTCCGTCCTTTACCGGCGAAACCGTGACCGTTGCGGACGCGGCGAAAATGTTTGCCGCGGCGATTGACACTGAGGTGCTGCGCAATACCCAGTCAGGCACAAGGACGGAGTATGACACCGAAAAAGGTTACACTTTAGGCTATAAATATTTAAAGCTTGTAAAGCTTTCGGGAATAATCAAAAGCAATGCCCACACCGGTATCGGCGGTGCGGCGGCGCTGAAAAACGGGGATATGTATATTGACGATACCATATTCCATTCTCAGACGGATTTGGGCGGATATTTGGGTTATGCCGCCGATGTGTACGTGCGCGAGATTGACGATTCCTACGAATTTGCGGCAATCAGACCGCAGAAGGGTAAAAACAAGGTTGTTACCCTTTATCCCGGCGACATTGCGGATTATTCCGCCGGAAAATTTACCGTAAATACGGAAAACTTGCGCCGCAGCACAACATATGAGATTTCAAACGGCGCAAGCATTGTGTATAACGGAAAAGAAACCTTCGGTTATGAGGACAGCGATTTTAAGGTGCAAAACGGCGAGGTTCTATTAATTGACAATAACCGCGATGAGGTTTATGACGTTGTTTTAATTAACAGTTATTATACCGACGCCGTTAACTCCGTGGGCGAGGACGCGCTGTACTTAAAAGAAGGAAAGGCTTATAAATTTGACGATTATGACAGCGTACTGATTGCGGATTCCGAGGGCGACGAGCTTTCAAAGTATGATATTTTGGCAGACGATATCGCGTCTGTGGGCGTATCGAAGGACAACAAAATGCTGACCGTAACCGTAAGCAAGGTTAAAGCGGTGGGCAAGCTTTCGGATATTTCAATCGGCGACCCCGCATACATAACAGTGGCGGGAACGGAATACGAGGTTTTGAAAAATTCACCGGCATACAATTCTCTTTCCGGATATTCCGCAGGAATACGCATTACCGCATACTGTGATTATCAGGGAAAAATTGCGGTAATTAAGGTTAACGGCGACGACACGTACCTTTACGGATTTTTGGCAGACGCCGGCATGAAAAGCGGAATGGACGGCAAACTCGACCTTTTGCTTTACGACAACGACGGCGCTGTAAGAATTACGTCTGCTGCGGATAAAACGGTAATTGACGGCAAAAAGTACACAGGAGAGGGAGTGCTTACACAGCTTAAGCGCTGCCAGGTGCTTGTTGACCGCTGCAGAACCGAAAAGAAAATCGAAGGCATAAATACCGTGGTAACGGACGAGGATATTGCAGATGTTCAGCTTGATATGCTCATACGTTATAAAATAACAGCGGATAACGAAATTAACTGGATAGATACCGCGGCGCCTTATCAGGCAGACGAGGGCAGCGACGACAGACTTTGCTTTAACCTTGTTTCCGTCGGTAAATATTCGCGCCGTGCGTCACCCTTTATGGGCATGTTCGGAACAAACGTAAGATATGACGGCAATACTACGTTTTACGATATCCCCACCGACCGCGACAAGCGCGAAATGTTTAAGGTTACAAAGGACAGATGGCACTACTCCGACAACAGCAGGTATGTTACCGAGGCATATTACACCGGCGACAAGATGACGGCCGAGGCGGTTTGCTACTTCTTTGACGGAACCGGTGACGGAATTTACGATACGTATCCGCTTGTGCTTGTAACAAAGGTTTCTCAGGGCTATAACTCTCAGGAAAAGACTGTTGTGCGCATTGAGGGACTTACAAACAGCGGTAAGGTCAATGTCACGGCGTATGATGAGGACGTTTTCAAAGGCGTGGGTGTGGGCGATATTATAAGATATTCCACAACTCAGGGCGAAGCGTCACACTTTGAAACGATTTACGATTATGATAAAAACAAGGTTAACGCAAGCGGCGACTATTACGGATATCCCCATATCGGTCACGGCTTTGTGTACAAAAAGGAGGACACGGCGATCTCCCTAATGCCCTCTTTAAAGCCGGACCCCGGCGCAGACCAAAATATTTACAATGCCGGTGCGTATTCGATTGTCATGTTTGACAGAAATACCGAGAAGGGCTCTGTCGTTACCGCGTCTGATATAGTGGACTATAAAACAGCCGGTGACGCTTGCTCCGAAGTGTTTGTAATGCAAAGGGAGGGAACTCCCATAAATATGATTATTTATAATAAATAAGGAGG
>CAJLYO010000244.1 GCA_905210885.1 uncultured Eubacteriales bacterium
ATATATATATCCCTCCGAAATGATATTTTATGAGAAAAGTATAGCATTTTCCGTTTTAATGTGATATAATAAATTTATAAAAAAATATCATTTTTTTGCCATGAGGTGATTTCTTGCAGACTACATACGTTGAAGAAAAAAAAGCAATGCTTAACGGCTTTGAAATACCCATTGAATGTATAAATATGATCATCAGAAAATCGAAAGACATAACGCATGATAAAACATGTCTTCACTATCACGACTATATTGAGCTTCTGTACGGATTGGACTGCGACGCAACGGTATTGTGCGGTGCGTCGGAAATCAAGCTCACAAGCGGCGACCTTGTTATAATAAAATCCAAAGTTCCCCATAACGTTATGTCAAATTCCGAAATAAGCACATATTCCGTTATTAAATTTATGCCGCAGATTTTATATGCCGCAGAACAGCCGGTTATTGAATTCAAATATATAATTCCGTTTATCACATCCGAGGGGGGCGGCTGCCGCCTGTTTAAAAGAGCAGAACTTTCAAACAGCCAAATCCCGGAAACAATCGAAAAAATGATGACCGAATGGAACAATAAAAACTACGGATTTGAAATTGCCCTTCGCATGTACGCCGTGCAGATTGCCCTGTGGTTTGTGCGGAGCTGCCGCAAAGACGGCGACGAGTCCGAAAACATAACACCGGAAGCGGCAAAAGCAGTTCAGAATGCCGTAGAGTACGCCCACAATAATTATCAGTACGCCGCATCGAGTCTGGCGGCAAAGTACTGCGGACTGAGCAGCAGTTATTTTTCACGGCTGTTCAAAAAGATAATGAAAAGAAATTTTGCGGATTATGTAAACTACATAAAAATCACCGAGGCACAGCGTCTGCTTGTGGACACGGACAAAAGCATAACGGAAATAGCCCTTGACGTAGGGTTTTCTACCACAAGCTATTTTATACAATGTTTTAAAAGACAGCTTAAAATTACGCCCAAGCAATTCAGGCAGTATTATGAAAATGCTCCGAAAAATTAACTTTTCGGAGCATTTTCGTCATATTTAAACTGCAATTTTTTTATACGGAAAAATTCAATAACCGCGCTTGCCTTGTCGGCGGCACACACTATGGCGCTTTCGCGGCATTTCGGCGGAGCAATGTTTAACGGAAACATATGTTTTTCGATAATATCTCCTTCAACATTGTTAACGTCAAAATCACGCCGTGCATTTTTAAGCGCGCACCGTGCATGGGTAAAACCGTGAGGGCCCTCGTGGGCATCCTTATGCCAGTCATACAAAAAATAATCGTGCAAAAGAGCACCGCGAACCAAATCACGCTCGCGAACTTTCAAATGCAGGATATACACGATAAAAAGGCTTATGCACGCCACATTAAAGGAATGTTCAAACACGTTTGTCGTGCCGTGCTGAATAAATGCCTTTTCAAGCAGCATGTTTTCGGAAATCAAAATATCCGCGCCGTATTTTATAACCTTACGAATCAGCCTGTTTCTCATATTTTTTCACCATTGATATTATTTATTCGCCCGAAATTTCAAAATCGGTAACGGTACCGTCCCCGCCGAAACGAATGGAAAGCATTTTTGTGGACTGCGCATCACCGAGAGAATAATTCAGAACGCTTTTGTTGGGTCTTATAAGATTTTTATCTCCCAAAAGCGAATATATCTCTGCCTTTGTCATGCCCTCGAGCTTATTCTTCTTTATCAGGCTATCTACCATCATGTAGCGTTTTTCCGGATGCGCCGCCCATTTTTCGAACGAAAACACACGGTCGCTGCTTCTATAAATATATGCCGCAGCGGAAATAACGATAACTGCCGAAAGAATAACCGCCGCGATTTTTTTCATACTGTTTTTCAATGATACAACCTCCGCTTCCTACCGCTCAATTGTACCACGCATAAGCCTGTGTGTCAAGTATCCGGACACAATATGCCTGCCTGCCGAGCTGACAAAATCAACATTTACGGCTTTATTTTTCCTTTTTGAAATTCCAAGGTTTCAGTCCCTCCGTCCTGCTTTGCCCGGTGAGATGCCGAAATGCTTTTTGAACATTTTTGAAAACGCAAAACTGTCGGCATATCCCGTCATACCGGCAGCTTCTTTTACTCCGTAACCGCGCATGAGCAGCTTTTTCGCCTCTGCAAGGCGCTTTTCAATCAAAAAATTCTGCATTGTTGTACCCATCTTTTCTTTAAATATCCGCGCAAGATATTTTCTGTTCAAATTCAGGTTATCCGCAATATCGCTTATATGTACATCATTCATGTAATTTGTATCGATATACCCCACCACACGGCTTACATAATCCGGCGCCGTATCGGCGTAAAACAAATCCGCATAAAGTTTGAAAAGCATTCCGGTTAAAAACGCCTCGCTGCCGGCATTCATGTTTTTTACCCCCTTCATTTCATTAAACAGGGTGCCGTCAGGTGAAAACACATCGGGGCATTCGTCAAATTTCACGGCAAGAGTCCCGGTAAAGCCTATCCATATATACGACCATGGGTTGTCCGAAGAGGCGATATATCTGCATTTTTCGCCCGGGCGTATTAAAAACGCCTGCTTGCCGCTTACATTATATACACCTTTTTCATTTTCAAAAGTACCGTTTCCGCGCACAACATAGTGTATCAGATAGTGTTTTCTTATGCACGGACCGAAGGAATGGCAGGGCTTACAGTCCTCGTGTCCAAATTCGACCGGACATAAATCCGTATAATCTCTGTTTTCAAGAAATAGAACCATTTTATCTCCTCCGTATAGTGACATTATAACATATTATAGCGGCATAAATCAATAGACATTTGCGGAAAACTCTTGTAAAATAAAGATAATTTAAAAATATATGAGGTGACAAAATGATTAAAATTACATTTATCGGTGCAGGCAGCACCATATTTGCAAAAAACGTCCTCGGCGACTGTCTTTTGTGCGATTCAATAAAAAATGACGTTGAAATTGCGCTTTA
>CAJLYO010000245.1 GCA_905210885.1 uncultured Eubacteriales bacterium
GCACTTTGAGCAGAAAAAAACAATTTTTTCAAAGCTTATGAACTTAAGCCTTGCAATAGTTTTAATGAGCGGACTTGTTTTGGGCAGTGTCCACTTTCTGCTTATTCAGCACTACATAAGCTCGGAGGAAACGGAGCGTTTGAAAAACGAGGTTTCAAAAATCAAGCATTTAACAGAGCTTTTGCTTGAAAATTACAGCACGGTGGGACATAAGTTTTATCAGCTCAGTATAGATGACGTTTCAACCGACAATAACTGCTACGTCATTGTGGCGGATAAGGAAGGAAACATTATCGCCGGCAGCAGCAATTACGGCGAAATAATACAGGACGGCAAGGTTGAACCCGGGGTGTATTCCGATATTCTGGACGGAACACGCGACAATTCGTCAAGCATAGTTGTGGAGCCGTCCGGAGTGCGGCTTCTCGCCGTTTCCTCCGCCGTAAAAATGTCGGGACAGCGCGGCGTTGTGTCCCTTCTTGTAAACATGCCCCTTATAAACGAGCAGACATATTCCATGATGTCCCTGCTTTTGGTTTCGGTTGGGCTTTCCATGCTGCTTTCAATGATTTTGTCGTATTTCCTTTCCATGAATATGTCAAAACCCATAAAGCGCCTAAGCGTATCCGCAAAGGAAATCGCAAAAGGCGATTTCAGTAAAAGAAGCGTTGTAAGCGGCGTAGCCGAGCTTGACGAACTGGGCGCGGCATTTGATAAAATGGCAAGCGAACTTGATAAGCAGGAGCAGTCGCGAAGTGCGTTTTTGGCAAACGTTTCTCACGATTTGCGTACTCCTATGACCACCATTTCCGGCTTTGTCCAGGGAATTTTGGACGACACCATTCCGCCGGAGCGTGAAAAGGAGTACCTTAAAGTCGTTTTAAGCGAAACAAACCGGCTTTCCGATTTAATAAGCATGTTTTTGGACGCAAGCCGATACGACGCCGGGGAAATCAAGCTTAACAAAATGAATTTTGATATAAACGAAATGCTGCGCACGGTGCTTTTGCAGTATGAAACGAAAATTAACGAGAAAAATATAAACGTCAATTTTGACATTGACGCCCACAGCGCCCCGGTTTTCGCGGACGAACAGGCACTCCGCCGCGTTTTGGTTAACCTTATGGATAATGCCGTTAAGTTTTCAAACGAAGGCGGCACCATTTCCGTCTGCTCCGTCCACAGCGGCAAAAAGGTTATGGTTTCGGTGGAAAACACCGGCGACGGCATAAAGGGCGATGATTTAAAGTATATCTGGGACAGATTTTACAAAACGGACAAGTCGCGCCTGCGTGATAAAAAAGGCGTGGGACTGGGACTTTTTATCGTTAAAAACATTATAAATCAGCACGGCGAAACCATAACGGTTCAAAGCGAAAACGGTGTAACAAAGTTCACATTTTCGTTACAAAATGCCTCCTGATTTTACAATTTGTTAATCAATACCGCATAATTCGGTGGTATACTAAAGTCATAAAAAGGAGTGAGCTATATGAACGAATTTGAAAAAGATACTAATTTGGAAAATGAAGGCGCTAAGGCTGACAATGACTTCAATATAGAATACACCGATGCGCCGGAGGATGCGCACGGAGAGGAACATACAGACAACAGCTACTCATACAACTGGACACCGTACGAGTACAGCAAGGAAAACGTGTACACACCCGATTACATGCAGGGAGGTGCCGACAGCGGTAAGGAAAAATGCGGCAAAAAGAAAAAAGGCAATTTTTCAAGGTACGTTGCCGCAGTACTTTGCGGAATGTTCGCAGGCGCAGTGATTTTCGGCGGCGCACTGAAATTTGCCGGCTACGGAACACGCTACGATAACTCGGCGGTAGAACAAAAATCCGGCTCGGCTTCAACGGTAGGCACCGACGGAGTTACAAGCTCGGGCATGAACACCGTGGATATCGTTAAAAAGGCAGGCCCGGCAGTTGTCGGCATCACCACCGTTTCCACAACGATGTCGTTTTGGGGTCAGCAGGAAAGCCAAGGCTCCGGTTCAGGATTTATAATTAAGGAAAACGGATACATTGTTACAAATCAGCACGTTATAGACGGCGCAAAGAAAATTACCGTCAGACTTTCAAACGGTGACGAATATGACGCTTCCCTTATCGGTGCAGACAGCAAAACCGACCTTGCGGTTGTAAAAATCGACGTAACCGGACTTCCTACCGTTGAAATCGGCAAATCCGCAGAGCTTGAAGTAGGCGAACTTGCCGTAGCAATCGGAAACCCCCTTGGTACAGAGTTTGCAGGTTCGGTAACGCAGGGCTGCATAAGCGCTCTTAACAGAACGATGAGCGTTGAGGGCAGACAGTATAACTTAATTCAGACCGATGCCGCAATTAACCCCGGTAACTCGGGCGGCCCCCTTATCAATAAGTACGGTCAGGTTATAGGTATAAACAGCGTTAAGATTACCATGGAAGGCTATGAAGGCATGGGCTTTGCTATCCCGATTGACGATGCTATGCCCATTATAAACGAGCTTTTGACAGGTCAGGGATATATTAAAGGCAGACCCCTTATCGGTATCGCAACACGTGATATAACCGAAATGATGGCAAAACAGTATAATCTGCCTATCGGCGTTTATGTTGTTGAGGTTTCGTCATTCAGCGCAGCCGAAAAAGCAGGTATCCATTCCGGCGATGTTATTGTTAAAGCCGACGGACAGCCCGTTACAAACAAAACAGAGCTTGATAAAATTAAGAGCACCCACAAAGCCGGCGAAAATATGAAGCTGGACCTTGTAAGAAACGGTCAGAATATTTCCGTAACGGTAACCCTGGACGAGGAAAAACCTTCGTCAACCAACTAAAACAGTATAAAAAATCCGCCTGCTTTTAAAGCAGACGGATTTTCTTTATCACAAATCAATATAATAAACTGACATGATTATAAAGCAATATCTATGCGCTTTTCAGTGGGAAAATCCGTAAGGGTT
>CAJLYO010000246.1 GCA_905210885.1 uncultured Eubacteriales bacterium
TATACGCGAGGTTGACGCCATACTTCACGTTGTACGCTGCTTTGACGACAAAAATATAGTGCATGTTGAAGGCAGTGTGGATTCCATACGCGATGTGGAAACGATTAATCTTGAGCTTATTTTTGCCGACCTTGAAACGGTTGAAAAACGTTTGGAGCGCGCAAAGAAAATGTCAAAGGGCGGCGACAAGAAGTATCTTGCAGAAATTGCCCTTTTTGAAAAGATAAAAGCCGCTTTGGAGGCAGGAAATTCGGCAAACTCAATCGATTATACCGATGAGGAGCGCGATATTTTAAAGGAAGTTTCTCTTCTTACTCTAAAACCGGTTATTTTTGCCGCAAACGTTTCGGAAGACGAAGTCGGCGGTGAATACGAAAATAACGAAAACTATCAAAAACTTAAGGAATATGCCCAGCGTCAGCACTGCGAGATTATCCCCATTTCCGCAAAAATCGAAGAGGAAATCGCACAGCTTGACGATGACGAGCGCGAAGTATTTTTGGAGGAACTGGGTCTTTCCGAATCCGGACTTGACAGGCTTGTTAAAGCCGGCTACAGAATTTTGGGACTTATAAGCTACATTACCTCCGGCACAATGGAAACAAAGGCATGGACAATTGTAAACGGAACAAAAGCGCCTCAGGCGGCAGGCAAAATCCACACCGACTTTGAGCGCGGCTTTATAAGAGCGGAAGTCGTATCATATGACGATCTTATGGCATGCGGAACAATGCATGCGGCTAAAGAAAAAGGTCTTGTACGTTCGGAAGGCAAGGATTATGTTATAAAAGACGGCGACATCGTGCTGTTCAGATTTAATGTATAATGAGGTGAAAAAACATGGGTATTATCAACAAATATTTTATGTTAAACAGTAAAACCGGCAAAAAGCTTTATTATGATTACGCAGCCGAAATGCCGATAATCGACTATCACTGCCACTTGTCACCAGAGCTTATTGCAAAGGATTATAAATTCAAGGACGCCTACGACCTGTTTTTGGGCGGTGACCATTACAAATGGCGCCAGATGCGCTCCTTCGGAATAGACGAAAAATATATAACCGGCAGCGGCGACGAATACGAAAAATGGCTTGGCTTTGCAAGACTTATGCCCTACCTTATAGGCAATCCCCTTTACCACTGGACGGCGCTTGAACTTAAAAGATATTTTGATATTGACGAGCCGCTGACCGAAAACACCGCACGCTCGGTATGGGAAAAGTGCAACGAGCTTTTAAAACGCGATGATTTTTCGGCACGCTCCCTTATAACAAAATCAAACGTAGACGTTATCTGCACGACAGATGACCCGGCAGACGACTTAAAGTACCATAAACAGCTTAAAGCAAACGGCTTCAGAACGAAGGTTCTTCCTACCTTCCGTCCGGATAAAGCGTTAAATATCGACAAAGCGGGTTTTGCGGAATATATAAAGTCTATAGACGTTAAAAACTATGACGAGCTTATTTCGTGGCTGTGCGCGCGAATTGACTACTTTAACGAAAACGGCTGCCGCTTAAGCGACCACTCGCTGGACTACGTTCCCTACGAAAAGGGTAATGCGGCGCAAATTTTTGAAAAGGCGCTAAACGGCGGCACACTTACGAAAACCGAAACGGACGCATACAAAACCGCAGTTATTACGGAATGTGCAAAAAAATATTCCGGCTACGGCTGGACAATACAGATTCATATCGGTGCACTTCGCAACAACAATACCGCAATGTTTGAAAAACTGGGCGCAGACACAGGCTTTGACTCCATTAACGACCTTTGCATAGCCGAAAAGCTGTCGGCATTTTTAAACAGCTTGGAATATGCAAACGTACTTCCGAAAACAATCCTCTACACCCTAAACCCCAAGGATAATTATGTTTTGGGTGCAATGCTGGGCAACTTCCAGAAAGGCCCCGTTCCGGCAAAAATACAGTTCGGCTCCGGCTGGTGGTTTAACGATAACCGTGACGGAATGGAAAACCAGATGAAAACCCTTGCGAACTTAGGCGTTTTGGGCAAGTTTGTAGGAATGCTTACCGATTCGCGAAGCTTTGTTTCATATCCGCGTCATGAATACTTCAGACGCATTTTGTGCAACATGCTGGGCACATGGGTTGATAACGGCGAGTACCCCGAGGACTATGACGCTTTGGAAAAAATCGTACGCGGCATAAGCTACAATAACGCAAAAGAATACTTCAACTTTTAATAGGCTCTTACGAGCCTATTTTTTTTGCACAAAACTCTTGACAACTACTACACTATGTAGTATAATACAATTACTACAAGATGTAGAACCAAAGGAGGCAATTATGAGGGAGATAAAAAGATTATCCGATGCAGAACATGAAATTATGAATATTATTTGGGAAAAAGGCGAAAGCATGTGCGTGGGCGATGTGTTTGAGTATTTATCGGAAACCGAATGGAAATACACAACGGTGGCAACGTTTCTTACACGTCTTGAGAAAAAGGGATTTTTAAAATGCATAAAAAAAGACGGCAAAAACTATTACGAATGTATTGCCGACCGTGACAAATACCGCCGCGAGCAGACAGACGACCTTGTAAACGAGCTTTACGACGGCGAACGCAGCGGACTTATCGCATGCCTTTGCAAGGGGCGCATTTCGGACGAGGACTACAGCGAGCTTATGAGCATCTTAAAAAAATACGGGGAGTGATATCATGGCGAAAACACTGTTAACAACTATTATATTCCTCAGCGTTTCCTCAAGTGTGTGCGGCATATTGGCATATCTTATTTCAAAGCTTTTGGGCAGCGTAATATCAAAGCGCGGTGTATGCGCTATGTGGACGGCGGTTTTTGTACTTGCCGTTGTTCCGATAAGTATTCCGAAAATAACATTGCCGCAAAAAACAGTCACCATAACCCGTGAGGAAAACCTAAAAACCCCGGAAAACGCCGCAAAGCAAAGCGAAA
>CAJLYO010000247.1 GCA_905210885.1 uncultured Eubacteriales bacterium
TTTTTAAAAATAATTATATAGTCTAACAAAAAGATAAAATATATGTTGTCGAGTTAAGAAAAATAGGTTATTTTAGTTATAAAAAGAGTTTTCACTTTACAGTAAACGTTTACTGTAATATATTTACCTGAAATGCTGAGACAAATACATATTTTTGTTTAAAAGAACAATGAAAATGCCATGTATAAGCATCGGTATTTCCTGAAATACTGTATAATCTGAATTCCTGTGTAAAAAAGAGGTGCTGTTGTGACTTTAGGTGAACTGTCAAATTTTAAATGTATTCTGGTTACCGGAGATGCTGAGCAGGGTCTTACTGTGCGTAAAGCGGAGCACGGAATCGATGCCGCTGAAATAAAAGACAGTATTTGCTTTTGCCGTGTGATAAGCAGTAAAGACGAAAGCTTTTTAAAAGAGCAGAAGGCTCCGGCAGATTCGGGAGACATACTTTTTTACGATAAACGTGAATTGCTTTGCTGCGATAGTATTATCGGAAGAGCGGCAGAGGTTATACTTTTTGATTTGCAGGTATTCAATGTCTGTAACTTCGGTCTGCTCGGTGAGAGGTCGTTCGCTTTTCTTCAGCTTTTGGCGGAAGCGCATTACTGTCATAAGCCGGATATGCCGGGCTACGGAGTGTTGGAAAATGCATGGATGAATATATGGAAGCAGTGCGGCACCGAGTCGGAGACAGTTACCGAAACTGTCATGGCTTCATTATGGGAAGTAACTGCTTTATTGAAGAAGCAGGCAGATAAAGAACAGCTGAAAAGGCTTAAAAACGACTGGCGCAGCAAAAGCCGCCTGATGCCTTTGCTGGTGCATCTTCAGGAAAATTACGATTCAAAGATAACACTGATGGATATGGCTGCAATGGTTAATATGAGCGTGCCGAATTTCAGCGCGGTATTCCGAAAAACAATGAGTATGCCGCCGGTTGAGTATCTGATACGTATCCGTATACAAAACGCAGCGTATCAGATAAAAAATACCGATAAAAAAATTATCGATGTCGCGCAGGACTGCGGTTTTACAAGTATTTCTAACTTTATTAAAGCGTTTCACCGCTATTACGGCGTTTCTCCGATGCAGTACCGTATTTCCGGAAATATAAATAAGGAAATCTGAAGCCGCTTATGCGGCGAAAATATCAGTTGACTGCCGTTTATTATAAAATTTTTTCAGTACCAACCCGGCAAGAAAAGAATTTGCCGTTATCAGCATTTGAAAGGATATGTGATTATTATGAAAAAAATATTGTACAGAATTGCTGTTTGTACATGCGCCGCCGTTGTTGCGGTTTCGGTATGCGGGTGCAAAGGCGGAAAAGATTCGGGCGGAAAATCCGATTATGATTTTAACGGAATGACCATTACCGTAGCCGACCCGTGGGGACGCGACATGACTCCCGGTGTCGATGAGAAAACCAACGCTTTTATAGATAAGGTGAAAGCTGTTGAAAAAAAGTACAATGTAAAGTTTGAATGGAAAAAGGTTGATGCAGGTACATACTGGAACGATATGGCCACAAAGATAACCGGCGGAGATCCCTTCGGCGATATAATGTATTCTTTCCCATGGATGATAACCGATTGGATTAAAGCGGGAGCGGTTAAGGATATTTCCGGAATAGCGGAATCTGCCGGAATTGATTTTAACGACGGAACATGGAACAAAACAGTGCTTGAAGAGCACACCTACAATAATGCAATTTACGGATTTTCCAAAGAAGATGAAAGTATTTCATGCAGTCTGCTTTATAATAAGCGTCTTTTCCGTGAGGCAGGCCTTACCGATCCTAACGAGCTTATAGCAAACGGTAAGAAGTGGGATATTGCTACTATGGAAGAATATGCGCGCAAGCTTACGGTACGAAATTCTTCAACAGGTCAGACTTCGCAGTGGGGACTTTCCGGCTCCGATCCTTGCTGGCTCATGACTAATTTTATTCTTTCAAACGGCGGAAGCATAGTTGATTACAATACCGAAAGCGGAATACCGTCGTTTACTATGGGAAGTGCGAAGTCTCTGGAAGGCCTTGACATTTTTAACAGAATGTTGAACACCGACCAGACAATATATTTCTGCCCCGTAGGCGGAAGCTGGGATACCACTCCCAAGGCATTCGCCAACGGAACGATCGGAATGTTCCATGCGTCTGACTGGCTTATTGAATATGTCAGAGACCTTATGATAGAAAACGGTACCGGCGAAGATTATGCACTGACATATTTCCCGTCGGGCAGCGGCGTGGAAAACTATCTTGACCAGAGCAACGGAGGCAGCGCATACTTCATACCCACCTGTGTAAGCGATGAAAAGGCAAAGGCCGCACTGCTGGTATTCTCGGAAATAGCCGATAAGTCCGTAGACGGCGAAAGCAAAACAGACCGTCTTACCAATACGGCAGAGGCACTTTTTTCTGATGAAAAATCGGTAGAGGTATACCTTGATCTTACAAAGGATAAAATAGTCCGCAACGGCGTATGCCGCGTAGGTCTTCGTGAAGTTATGATGGAAATTGCATCGGAATTCACATTAGGCGAAGGAACAGCAAGGTCTATTATTGAGGAGTACACAAAGTATGCCGAAAGCATGATAGAGCAAAGCGGCTATGCTGCGTGCTTTAAGAAATAAGCTTTATATCTGCAAACGGTATAAGTATGGCTGAAACTTTGGCTGTACGGCATTTGAATTACTTTTATATGCAGAATATACGCCGTTATGATTTTACTGCCGGGTATTAAAAGGTTCGTTGTCAGAGACTTATGCGGCAGAATGGAGAGTAATATGCTTAAATCTGTTATATCGTTCGGTTTATGTGCGTTAATGCTGATGTCAGCCGTTTCTGTAGAAGCGGAAGAGTCTGATAAAACTTCCGCGGCGGCTGAGCCGGCAGGGACGGGTT
>CAJLYO010000248.1 GCA_905210885.1 uncultured Eubacteriales bacterium
GACAATCTTTTCTTTCTTGTCAACATATCCAACCTGTACTGCGCTGTAACCGTCATTCTCAACTGTTTTAACCTGTGTTACTTCACAAGGTCCAGCCTGTAATACTGTAACCGGAATCCTTATAGTCATATTTCTGCGGCATGAGTTCACCCTCGCTTAAGCCGTTGCCTATGCGCGATAATATCAAGTCCTCCGGCATGCTGTCCGTGCAGTAAAGATAGCTGTCGGCAAGGTATGTGTCGGTATTCCACCAGAACATGTCAGACTGTGAAACACCGCGGAACATTTTGTGCTGCTTATCGCATATATCGCTTCTGTCGGCATGCTTTACCAAATTCATTGCCCAGCGCGACCATTGCGGCTGGCAAACTCTGACCGATGCAATGCCGCAGCCTAATATATTTTCACTGTGCGCACCGGGATTTTGTTCAAGAACAACCGCACTTCCTCCTCTGCATATCCAGCTCTTAAGCTTATCGGAAACGGCAGTTGTGCGCTCGTCCAGTGCATAAGGACCGACAATGAGCCGCCTTGAATTTTCCGTAAACAATTCATTTATATTACCCAGCCTTTTGCCCGGTATATCCAGCATATTCTCCGAGTCGTAAATCAGAACATTATCCGCCTTTGCGCTGTCCTGCCTTTTATAAACCTTATATTCCATGTAATTTTGCGCCGTAAGATGACCGCCGCAGAAAACTTCAAACTTTATGTTTCCGTCCTCATGCAATGGTCCTAAATTTACATTTTTACATATTGAGGTATGGTACTCAACCGGTTTAGCAAGCCTAAAAATTTCTCTGCCTTCCGCCGAAACGACAATTTCAAATTCAGGCACGTTATCCGAATACTCTATACATTCGTTAAACAACCTTAAATTACCGTTTAAACTTTCTCCCTCATATACATGTCGGCTGAAACACTCAAACTGAACATGCACGGGCGACATTACATTTTTGTAAGTTGTCCAAATTGCTTTCGGCTTAATTTTGTCCTTGTCAAAAGGATTAAAAAACCACGTGTACTGACCGAATGGTATGTAACCGGCAAATGAGCTTTCCGGATTTCGCAAGCGCCACATTGCCTCAGCGTATTCCTTAAGCATAAAGCACTGATATGACCGTGACTGCTCCGCAAGGTCGTAAATCTCGCCCAAACGCATTGCAACAACCTTTTTTTGCCTTATATCATTACTGTTTTTAACAAAAAAACACTCGTTTTCATCGGTATATCCGGCAATGCTTTCCGTGGAAATGCAGGGCTGGAAAAGCATATCGTTTTTCATTGTGAAC
Organism: uncultured Eubacteriales bacterium; assembly: GCA_905210885.1. Taxonomy (GTDB): domain Bacteria; phylum Bacillota; class Clostridia; order Monoglobales; family Firm-18; genus CAJLYO01. Next base: position 1,293 of record CAJLYO010000248.1, read on the forward strand.
TGACTGAAATGGCGTAAATCATAAAGATTTTCCGTATACCATCCGCCATACTGATGAACGTCATCCACATCACCTACGGATTTTGTTATAAGGTTTGCCGCGTCACCGTTTGAATTGGGAATAACCGGACGGCTGTCAAGCTTTCTGACCTCGGCTATCCATTGCTCCAAAACGTCAAAAATCGGCTTTCCGAGTCCTCTGTCGCGTTCGCAGGCTACAATAAGTTCATTTCCCATTGACCATAAAACGATTGAAGGGTGTCTGCGATATTCCTTTACAATATTGAGAGTTTCGGAAAGGGCGTTTTCGCAAAATTCGCGGCTTCCGTAAGAATAACAGCCGAAGGAACCGTGAAGTGGCATTTCCAAAATAACCATAATTCCCTGTCTGTCACACTCGTCCAGCCATTCATGTGCCGGCGGTTCGGTATGGAATCTGCTGATTTCAACACCCTGAGCCTTTACCATGCTGACATATTTTTTTATGTATTCGCGGTCATGGGCAATATTGCAATGGGGAAATCCGTTTTGACCGCGGAGAAAATACGGCTTGTCATTAATGTAAATCTCTCCGCTGTCCGGCGTGTATAACCCGCAGAGCAGTTTTATGAGAGTCGATTTGCCGCTTCCGTTCCGACCGATGAGCGCTATCCTCTCGCCATCCTTTCCGTCGGTAAGTCTTACGGTGAATTTATACAAATGAGGCTTAAGCGGCCATGAAAGCACAGCTTTTTTCGGCGCTATATAAAACTCATCGGTTTCTGCCTTAACTTTAATTTCTGTTTTGCCGTTATCGTCCTCCAAAGTGCACTCAAGCCACATTCCGACGGTGTTTCCTTCAATATCGGGCTGCACATAAAAACCGTTGTTGTCGCTTTTTATGACAAAGGGATTTAAGTATGCTGCATTCTTTTTTACAATGTAAACATCCCGCCAAATTCCGCCGGCTTTAAGTGACGAGCCAAAACCTACTGGCCATCTTTTGTATCTCGGACTTTCGGTAAATATATCATCGCAGTTTTCCGGAAGCAGACTTACGCTTGCTTTGTCGGTAACCCTAACGGTTATTACATTTTCACCGCTGCTTAAATTCTCAAGCTTTACGCAGAAGGACTTGTATGCACCTATGTTTTTTGCTGATATTACGTTATTTACATACACTTCGCAGTAAACGGAAACGCCCTCGAAACGAAGATAGCAGCCTTCAAGCTCATTGCCGGATATGATTTTTGTATACTCGCCCGTTCCCGATGGCGCGGTATTATTGTCCGGCTCGTATGACCAGCCTGTGGCATTCCACCAGTGAGGCAGTGTAACTTTTTCCGCCGCAGCTTTGCCGGGTGCCTTAAAACTCCATTCATCGTTAAATAAACAGTACACAGAGTTAGTGTATAAACACCCCATATTTTCACCTCAAATTACTTAATTTTTTGATAATTATACAACCAATAAAAACTTGTGTCAATATAATTTGAAAAAAATCAAACTTTTTTCAAAAAACACTTGATTTTTTATTAAAAATAATGTATAATAATCCAGGTGAGCAGGTGTGGTGGAATTGGCAGACGCGCTGGACTCAAAATCCTGTGGTAGTGATACCGTGTGGGTTC
>CAJLYO010000249.1 GCA_905210885.1 uncultured Eubacteriales bacterium
GCCGGACGTTGCAATTTCCACGCTGGCTTCGCCGTCAACCGGCTGTCTTCACGATTACGCCCTTTCTCCGGACGATATGAAAAATCTTGAGTCTGCCGATATGTTTGTGATAAACGGTTTGGGAATGGAAACCTTTATGGAAAAGATTTATACCGGTATTCCGAACCTTAAATGCGTTGACTTGTCCGAGGGGGTCACACCTGTCAATGACAATGCGCATATCTGGCTTTCGCCGGGAAATATGAAGATAATGATTTCAAATCTGTGCGGCGCTTTGTCCGACGCACTGCCGCAGCATGCGGAGCAATTTAAGGCAAATACCGAAAAATACAAAAATCGTTTAGACCGGCTTGAAAGCGAAGTTGAAAAATACGATTTCGGCGGAGCGAAGGTTATAACGTGGCATGAAGCGTTTGATTATTTTGCCTCCGAATGTAATTTAACCGTTGCCGGGGCGATACAGCGTGAACCGGGCGAGGAACCGTCGGTAAAGGAGCTTGTGGAAACCACCGACCTCATACGTTCAACAGGGATAAAAGTTTTGCTTACCGAACCGCAGTATTCCGTTTCGGCGGCTGAAACAATATCACGTGAAACCGGTGCTGTGCTCTATGAGCTTGACCCGATTGTTACCGGAATGGCGGAGGACGCGCCGGACATATACTTTGAAAAGACTGAAACCAACCTGCAGACTCTTGCAAAAGCAATCCGAAAGGAATGAAAAATTTGAGCAAACAAAATTACGATAACAGTTCAATATCATCACTGAAAGGCGCCGAGCGCGTGCGCGCAAGGCCGGGCGTTATTTTTGGCTCTGACGGATTGGACGGCTGCTGTCATTCGTTTTTTGAAATTTTGTCAAACTCCATCGACGAGGCGCGCGAAGGATACGGCAATCTGATTGAGGTGACTCACTATAAAAACGGTTCAATTACCGTTGAGGACCACGGAAGAGGTATTCCGGTGGGATATAACGAAAAGGAACAGCGGTATAACTGGGAACTTATTTTCTGCGAAATGTATGCCGGCGGAAAATACAATAACAACAGCGGCGAGAACTATGAATATTCCCTTGGATTAAACGGTTTGGGCGCCTGTGCCACCCAGTACTCCTCGGAATTTATGGATGCGGAGATACGCCGTGACGGCTTTATTTACCGTCTGCATTTTGAAAAGGGCGAAAATGTCGGCGGACTTACCGAGGAACCCACGCGTTTTAAAGCAACGGGAACAAAAATTACGTGGCGACCGGATATTGATGTATTTACGGATATTGATATTCCGGCGGAGTATTTTATAAATATTATGCGCAAGCAGGCTGTTGTAAACAGCGGTGTTAAATTCGTTTTCAACAACGAAAACGAGGACGGAGAGTTTGAAAAAACGGAATTTCTTTATGAAAACGGCATTACCGATTATTTAAAAGAACTTTCCGGCGATAAAAATATTACCGCGCCTGTGTATTTTGAGGCAGAACGCCGCGGACGCGACAGAGAGGACAAGCCGGAATATAAGGTTAAGCTTTCGGTTGCATTTTGCTTTAATCCGCAGGAAAGCTTTTTGGAATATTATCATAATTCAAGTTTTTTGGAGCACGGCGGTTCACCGGATAAGGCTGTTAAAAGCGCTTTTGTTTCGGTTATAGACCAGTATCTTAAGGCAAACGGAAAGTATTCAAAGAACGAAAGTAAAATCCTTTTTGCGGATATTGCGGATTGCCTGTGCCTTGTAAGCAGCTCGTTTTCCACAATAACAAGCTACGAAAACCAGACGAAAAAGTCTATCACCAATAAATTCATTCAGGAGGCGATGACCGACTTTTTAAAGCAGAATTTTGAGGTGTATCTTATAGAGAACAAAACCGACGCCGAAAAAATTGCGGAGCAGGTTCTTATAAACAAGCGAAGCAGAGAAAGCGCGGAAAAGGCAAGAATTAACGTTAAGAAAATGCTGAGCGGAAACAGCGACGTTTTGTCACGTGTTAAAAAGTTTGTGGACTGCCGTACGAAGGATGTTGCGCGCCGCGAGCTTTATATAGTTGAGGGTGACTCGGCTCTCGGTTCATGTAAACTCGGACGTGATTCCGAATTTCAGGCTATAATGGCTATACGCGGTAAAATATTAAATTGCTTAAAAGCCGATTACAGCAAGATTTTTAAAAGCGATATAATTGTTGACCTGCTGCGTGTTTTGGGCTGCGGCGTTGAGGCGAAATCAAAGCACAACAAAGACTTCAATACCTTTGAGCTTGAGTCGCTGCGGTGGAATAAAATTATAATATGCACCGATGCCGACGTTGACGGATACCAGATACGAACGCTTGTGCTTACAATGTTTTACCGTCTTATGCCCACGCTTATTGAGAAGGGATATGTGTATATCGCCGAATCGCCTCTTTTTGAATTTACCGTAAACGGTAGCAAGGGCAAGGAGAAATCGTATTTTGCTTTTGACGAGGGCGAAAAACAAAAACTTATAAAAAAGCTTGAAGGGCAAAAATACACTATTCAGCGCAGCAAGGGTCTGGGTGAGAACCAGCCTGACATGATGTGGCAGACAACCATGAATCCGGAAACACGCCGGCTTATTAAGGTTGTGCCGGAGGACGATCCCCTTTTGGTTCAGGCAAAATTTGAATTGCTTTTGGGCGATGACCTCCAGGGCAGAAAGGAACATATTGCGAAAAACGGCAGACAGTATATAGATTTTGCCGATTTAAGTTAAGGAGATACCATATGAACAAATTTGACGTAATTATAATCGGCGCAGGTCCTTCGGGAATTTTTTGCGCATATGAGCTTTTGAAAAACAAGCCGGATATGAAGGTTTTGATAATAGAAAAAGGGCGCTCAATTGAGAAACGTCAGTGTCCAAAACGCAAAACAAAGG
>CAJLYO010000250.1 GCA_905210885.1 uncultured Eubacteriales bacterium
TTGCCGTTCCGGTTATGGTGTGCATAAAAGGCGGGCTTGACACATCTGCACTTGATACCGTTTACGAATTTGACGGCACAACATATGCCTTTGTGGGCAATGCCTTCAAGGCAGACTGGCGCGATATAATATCCGGTCTGGGCTGGGGTCTGGGATACTTCGGCATGCCTCATATTCTGGTGCGCTTTATGTCGATTGAAAAACCCAGCATGGTTAAAAAATCGGCTGTTGTGGCAATAATTTGGGTTGTGATTTCCCTTTGCGCTGCAATCGCCATAGCATATTTGGGACGAATGGTTTTGGCTCCCGAGCTTTTGCCCGACGGAATGCAGAAAATGGTGTTTATCACTTTTGCTCGCAGACTGTTCCCTCCGTTTATTGCCGGAATTTTGCTTGCCGCAATCATCGCGGCGTCAATGTCCACGGCGGACTCTCAGCTTCTTGTTGCGTCGTCCTCTTTCACAAGCGATATTTACAAGCCCGTTATTAAAAAGAACGCAAGCGACAACGAGCTTTTGTGGGTAGGCAGAATAGTTGTTTTGGCGGTTTCCGTTGTTGCATATTTTATCGCAAGCAGCAAGGGCAGCGGCGCCCAGGCGATTATGGACATGGTTGAAAATGCGTGGGGACTTTTCGGCGCGGCATTCGGACCGGTAGTTATTCTTTCGCTTTTCTGGAAACACTTTACATATAAAGGTGCGGTTGCCGGTATTGTGGGCGGGGCGGTTACAGATATTTTGTGGCTGGGGAAACTTTCCGCCTCCACAAATATTTATGAAATTATCCCCGGCTTTATCGCAGGCACAATTCTTTGCGTAGTCGTAACTCTGCTTGATAAAGCGCCTTCAGAAAAGGTTAATGCAATATTTGAAACAGCAACGGACAATTCCGTTGACGACTGATAAATAACAAAAAGAGGCTGTTTAAAAAGTTATTTGACTTTTTAAACAGCCTTTTCTTGCGTTCCGGAGCGTTTGTGACAGCCAATTATAAATATTTTTTCGCATATTCCATATAATAAAGCCAATCCTCACGCCCGAAATAATGCGCCCCGGCGCGTTTGTGATAGGAAACATTGTTAAAAAACAGTTTTTCTCCGTTTTCGGGCAGCCTGTCCGGTGCATTAAAGCCCTCCAAACCGTACCGGGCAAAAAATTCTCCGGCGGCGGAACAGCATAAAAACTCCATGTCGGGGTCTGACCAGCCGTCCTCGGCGGCGCTTGCGCAGTAAACTTTCCGCGGGGCAATGCATGCCAATAAATAATGCTGGTCGAAGGGCATTGCGTTTTCGTTATTGCGGTACTTTCGGTAGTTTCTGCAAAACCAGTAGCAGTACGAACGGCAGATGTCGTCAACGGTTTCTCCGCCTTTGCTTCGGGTCAGCGCCGCACCGCCGCAGCCTGAATCGTTTGATACGGCAAGGGCAAAGCGCACATCGGAGGCGCCTGCCAAAAGTGCGGTTTTGCCGAGGCGCGAGTGACCTATAACAATTGCGCGGCTTTTGTCAAGCTCCGGAACAGTTTCCGCAAAATCCATAACTTTAGACGCCGCCCATGCCCACATGGCAAGCTTTCCGCAGGCATTGTCCTCTTTTTGAATGTCGCCGCCCAAAATAAACGGGCTTACACCGTTGGAAAAATCTTCGCTATCCGAGGTAACCTCTTTGTAGCAAAATGACAGCACCGCAAAACCGTTGTCTATTATTTCCTCTGTCGGCTGATATTTGTCCGGTACATCGGGGCGGAAGTTGATATGTACAAAAAACGGGATTTTTTCTTTTCCCTTCGGTATAACCACACGTGCCGGAAAGGTGAACTCCCCGTTTTTGAACTTCGCCGTTATGTTAATGACGGATAAATCCGCCTTTCCGGCGCAGAATTTTTTGTCGCGCTCCGTTTCCTTAAAACTCACCGAAAGCTCGCGTTCCGGCATAACGCCGTATTCGTTTTCCAAGAGAATCCGGAGCATTTCGCGCCGTGCGTCCTCAAGGCTTTCTTTGTGGGGAAAGTCCGGTAAATCAAGCTTTTCCAATGCTCCTTTTATCATATTTATTCCTCCGTATGTGATTTTGTTTGTATGTGTTTTCGGCGAAATTATCCTTAAGCGTTCTCTACGGTTGTTTGCGGATTTGTGCAAACAATGTGCACAGGACGTTTCGGGCAGATACTATCTGCCCCTACAATACAGAACACATGTTTTTTGCGTACAATACGCTAACGGAACGCCACGCAGGGCGTTCCCTACCGAAATATGTAACGTTTGTGTGTAGGGGCTCTGCCTCCCTTGCCTAAAGGGAGGGGGACCGCGTCAGCGGTGGAGGGATTCATTATCCGCCCGCCGTCCTGCGATAAACGTATCGTCATATCGGCATTGCACAACCTTCATTCACATGCCGCCTATGCAAATTTTACTTCCTTTTCCGTGCCGCTTTTTACGGCTGCAAGCCAGCTTTCTTTTTCGCTTTCTGTGATTTTGCCGAAACTGTTAACCGCAAGCCCAAGGGAAACATACTTATTCTCGCCCATGGAATGATACGGCTCAAGCTCAATGTGCTTTATTCCGTCCAGCCGATTTGCAAGGGCGCATATTCCGTCAAAATGCGCCTTGTTGTCGTTAACCCCCGGGATTATGGGGCACCGCAGAATTATATCCTTTCCCATGGCGCTTAAAAGCCCGAGATTTTCAATAATCAGCCTGTTGTCGGCGCCCGTGTATTTTTTATGAAGTGCAGGGTCTGTAAGCTTATAATCAAACAAAAACAAATCGGTGTATTCCGCAATTTGCTTAATATGCTCCGGCGGTGCAAAGCCGCAGGTTTCAACGGCGGTATTTATGCCGTTTTCACGGGCTTTCTTTAAAAGTTCCATGGAAAATTCGCGGGCG
>CAJLYO010000251.1 GCA_905210885.1 uncultured Eubacteriales bacterium
AGAACTGCGGAGCGTATGAGTATTTAAAGCCGATAAACGATGCTTTTTCAAGGTCGCAGCTTATTATATTCTGCTGTCCGGTGTGGTGCTTTCATGCGCCGGGGCAGATAAAATCGTTTCTTGACCATTACGGTTACCGCTGGCTTGTCCACCGCCCGAATTTTGAAATGCTTGAGAAACAGGCGGTTATTATTACAACCGCAGGCGGCGGAGGCTTAAAGTCTGCCGCAAAGGACATAAAGGACAGCATGGATTACTGGGGTATCGCAAGAACCCACGTTGTCACACAGTCGGTGTGGGGATATTTTTGGAACGATATGCCGGATAAATTTAAAAAAAGTTTTGAAAAAAACCTTGATAAAACGGCAAAGAAAGTTGAAAAACATGCCGAAAACTTAAAGCCGTCACTTAAGGTAAGGTCGCTTTACAATATGTTTTTAAAACTGCATTTAAACAATAAGCTGTGGGAAATAGATAATGCATACTGGCAGGGAAAACGGGGAAAGGAGAAAGCACGTGGCAACAAGTAAGGAGTATCTGAAATTTATAACCGAACAGCTATCAATGCTTGACGGAATAACCTACAGGCAGATGATGGGTGAATATATCATATATTATAAAGGAAAAATTGCCGCTTATCTTTGCGATGACAGACTTTTGGCAAAGCCTGTGCCTTCGGCGGTTTCCATGCTCCCGAACGCTGTGTATGAGTCGCCGTACGAAGGTGCAAAGGATATGATTTTGGTGGAACAGGTTGACGATAAACTGTTTCTTGCCGAGCTGTTTTGCGCCATGTATGATGAGCTCCCTGCGCCGAAAAAGAAAAAATAGTGTTTACAAACCTTCGGATATATGATACAATATTGGCAAAAATATCAGGAGGTTTTTATTCTTATGAAAAAATTACTTTGTGCTGTACTTTGTCTGGCGCTGCTGGCAGCTTCGTGTGTTTGTGCTTTTGCTGCCAATCCGGATTCCGAACAGCTTTCGGTGCTGTATGATTACGGGATCTTCCGCGGAGATGAAAACGGGGATTTGAATCTGGATAAAAATATAACACGTGCGGAGTTTTGCAAGGTTATTTTGACTGCCGTGGGATACTCTGACGGCGAGCTTAACAAAATTATCGACGCTGAAGATTTTTCCGATGTTGCCGGTGATTATTGGGCGTATTTGTACATAAAAAGTGCACGCAGACTGTCTTTTATTGACGGTTACGAGGACGGAAACTTTTTGCCGGAGAACGATATAACCTTAAACGAGGTAATTAAAATTGTTATTAATGCTTTAGGTTATGCGCCGAAAGCTGAGCAAGCCGGCGGATATCCCGGCGGATATAATTCTGTTGCCGAAGAATTGGGCTTGACGAAAAATATTGCGGCTTTGCTTGACGAGCCTGCTTTGCGCGGCGACGTTGCAAGCATAATTTACACCGCTCTTGATATTCCCGTAATGCAGGTTGTGGGATTCGGAGAGCAAATGGAATACAAGGTTATGGACGGCAGTGAGGATATACCCCTTATCACTTGGAAAACGCTGCGCAACGAAGAACATTCCGATAATACCGAACCCGAAAAAACGGAGGAAGACACCTCTGACGTACCGCGTTTTAACGGACCCGAATATACCGGAATAGTATTAAAGATTGCGGATTTAAAGAAAACCACTGACGGCTACACCTTCAAAAATTCTTTAGATGACAGTGACGATTCAACATACGTAATAAACAGCGATACATATGTGTATTTAAGCAGCAACACCGTGGAGCTGAGCGAAATTAAAGCAGATATGTATGCGCAGTGCTGGTATCTTACGGAGGATACCGGAGATATAGAAATTTTGAAAATCGAATTAATGGAAAAAGACCCTGCCGGTATATAAATAAAATTACAACAGAAATGACATAAAATCCTTAAAACTAAACATAGATTTTCCTCAGTATTCACTGTATAATTTAGTAAATTATTTTTTGACACGGAGGAGAAATTATGGAAAACATCACTGTGGATTTTAAAAAAACGACAGGCATAATTAAGCCGATGCATGCGGTTAATAACGGACCTGTATATAAATTTTATTCCGATCAGAGGATAACTAATATAGACGCATACCGTGACGCCGGAATACCTTATGCAAGAACTCATGATGCTTCGTTTTATGCGACATACGGCGGAGAGCATACGGTAGATGTTAATGCGATTTTTCCGGATTTTGACGCTGATCCGTATGATGAAGAATCGTATGATTTTACGCTTACAGATGAATATCTGCGTGTAATAGAATTTGCCGGGACAAAGATTTTTTACAGACTTGGGTCTAAAATTGAGCATTGGCAGAAAAAGTACAATACCCTTCCGCCAAAGGATTTTCACAAGTGGGCAGTAATATGTGAACATATTATAAAGCACTTTAACTGCGGCTGGGCAGACGGCTTTAATATGAATATAGAATATTGGGAGATCTGGAATGAGCCTGATCTTGATGACGATGATTCTGATAATAAGCACAACTGGGGCGGCACAAAGCTGCAATTTTTTGAACTGTATGATATTGCGGCAAAGCACCTGAAAAAGTGTTTTCCGAATCTAAAAATAGGCGGTCCGGCGCTTGCCTACAGAATGGACTGGGCCGATGAATTTTTATCGCAGCTTAAGGCTCCTCTTGACTTTTTCTCATGGCATGTCTATACCGCCGACCCGGCATACATAGCTGAGCGTGCCCGTACGGTCAGAAAAATGCTTGACGAATGCGGTTTTGAAAATACCGAAAGTATTCTGAATGAATGGAATTACGTCAGAAGCTTTCAGGGCGATGACTGGATTTATTCCCTGCGTGCGGAAAAAAATCTTAAGGGTGCGGCGTTTA
>CAJLYO010000252.1 GCA_905210885.1 uncultured Eubacteriales bacterium
CGCCTACCGTTGCGCCCGGCCTGTTTGAAGGAAACGTACCGTCTGCGGATAAAGTAAAGGAAATAAGCGTTTCTACAAATAACAGCAATGGCTATTATGCTTCGTATAATTTAAAAGATAAAAAGAACATTGCATCGGCGCTTAAACTTTTGACGTACAAAGATGAGGAGGATGCAGCCGCAGACGCCGATATTACGGTGGATCCCAATAATAAGCTGTTTTCATGGACATATTCCGCAAACGGGCAGATATCCAAAAAGCATTATGACGAGTACATGAAAAATATTTATGACACCGATGAATACAAAAATCTGATGCTTGAAAAAATCAAAGATGATTTTTCGGAATACGGCTGGATTGAAATATCAAAGCACATCGTAACCAACATAAACAAACAAGCCGGAAGCGTAAGATTAAATAATATAAAGGCGGTTACGGAAAGCCTGCGCAAGGACTATGTAAACCACAGTTATTCCGATATTTACGGCAAAAGCGTGTTCTGTGTTATCCGCTATAACGGCGTGACCTTTAACGTATACGATAATTATACCGATACCGTTGCGCTTGTAAAGGAGTATTTCGGGGACGAAATCACCGTAAAACGTGAAAACGCAGTCCGTGTTGAACTCTCTATGTACGAGGGTGATATCTGCAATATCAAAGGTGTGGAAATTCCCTCAACGTCCGACGGAGGAATGCGCGTTGTATACGAAACCTCGGACCAAAATCAGATAAACGATATTTTTGAAAGCAGTTTTTGCGGAGAAAAAAGCGATAGGGTAAGCGTTTCCGTAACGTACAGCGACGGCACAAAGAACGGATTTTCGGTTGATTACGAAAGTCTGCCGTCATATGTTAAAAATACTATTGAAAAAACCGAATAAATAGTGTAAAATAGTGGGTATAATACCCACTATTTTTTTACGGAGATGTTAGCATGATAATAGGAGTAATCGGAATGGGGCTTATCGGCGGCTCGCTTTGCAGAACCGTCAAAAAAAAGACGGAGCATATCTGTCTCGGTTTTGATATTGACAAGCACACCTTAACGGAGGCGGTTGCACAGGAGGCAATTGACGGCGTTTTGGAGGATATCGGTGTCTGCGATATTACGTTTGTGTGCCTTCACCCCACAAAAACAATTGAATATATTTTGGAAAATAAGGACAAATTTAAGCCGGGCAGCATTGTCTGCGATGTGTGCGGTATAAAGAAGTATATTACGGACAACGTTGACGGAAAGCTTGGCGGCGCGCATTTTGTCGGCTGTCACCCGATGGCGGGCAGAGAATTTTCGGGCTTTGACTATTCTGTTGACGACCTTTTTGAAAATGCAAGCTTTATTATAACAAAAACGGATAAAACCGATGAAAATTCAATTGATGAAATTGCCGCTCTTGCCGGAGAGCTGGGATTTGGAAGGGTTGTTGTAACAACTCCCGAGGTTCACGACAGTACCATTGCGTACACCTCGCAGCTTGCACACATAGTTTCAAGCGCCTATGTTAAAAGCCCGACCCTTAAAAACGAGAGCGGATTTTCCGCCAGAAGCTTTCGCGATTTGACACGTGTGGCGTACTTAAATGCGGATATGTGGACCGACATTTTTATGCAAAACAGACAACCGCTTATATACGAAATAGACACCATTATTGAAAATTTAACAAATTATTCACAAGTCTTAAAAAATGCCGACCGCTCGGGGCTTCACGCACTGCTCAAAGAAGGCAGCGAGCTTAAGAAATGGCACAACAAAAGCCGTTTGGGTTGACTTTTTCCTCCGGTTATGTTACAATACGATTACGTTGTATAGATGCAACATAAATTACATAAGAAATCGGAGGGGTTTGGTGGAATTACGAAAGATAGTGAAACTTGGAATTTCGTTTGCGGCTGCAATGATGCTTTCGTGCATTATAGCAAGCGCGGACACAGGCGTGGTAATGCCTGCTGACGGACTGAATCAAAGATCCGGTCCCGGAACAGAGTACAGCATTTTACAGGCGTTCCCCAAAGGGACAATACTTAATGTAGAGAGTGTTGAAAACGGCTGGGTTAAATGCACTCATAACTCGATTACAGGTTATGTTTCAGGTCAGTACCTTACAATCCGCAAGGATAACGGTTCTGACAGAGCCGGCTATACTGCTTTAAGAAGCGGTTCGGCAGGACAGAATGTTGTTGATTATGCAGCAACCTTTTTGGGTACACCGTATGTATACGGCGGAACATCACCGAGCGGTTTTGACTGTTCAGGACTTGTGTATTATACATATAAACAACTTGGCTACACATTAAACAGAACAGCCGCCGGGCAGGCGCAAAACGGCATCGCAGTAAGCAAGTCACAGCTTCAGCCCGGAGATATAATTTTGTTCGGCAGTGCGTCGAATATCAATCACGCCGGAATTTATGCCGGAAACGGCATGTTTATTCATTCGCCGCAGACGGGCGATGTTGTTAAGTACACTGCATTAAACAGCGGTTACTATGCAAACAGGTTCGTTTGTGCCAGAAGAATAATTTATTAATTTGCAGCTCAGTCCTTACTAAAGGGCTGAGCTGTTTTTTTTACGGGAGAAATTTAAATGGAGTCATCACGGTTTTTCGGAGAGAAAAACGACAGTTTTTGTTTTTACCTGAAACTATTGACAATGATAATCCGTTGTACTATAATATACCTAACAAATATTAGTTAGGTATATTGCGGTGATAGTATGAATATTACAATAATTAAAGCAACAAACAGAAAAAACAGTAGTACATATAATGCTGCAAAGTATTTTATTTCAAAGTTAAGCGATGTGGGGGAGGTTTTTGAATTTACACTGCCGGAGGATATGCCCCATATCTGCCGCGG
>CAJLYO010000253.1 GCA_905210885.1 uncultured Eubacteriales bacterium
CTTTTCCTCATACAGCTTTTCACCCGGGCGAAGTCCGGTATATTCAATCTTTATATCAACATCAGGACGGAACCCAGAAAGTCTTATTAAATTTCTTGCGAGTGTGTCAATTTTCACAGGCGAACCCATATCAAGCACAAAAATTTCCCCGCCCTTGGCGTATGTTCCTGCCTGGAGAACAAGGGAAGCAGCCTCGGGAATCGTCATAAAATAGCGAATAATATCAGGGTGTGTAACCGTAACGGGGCCGCCCTTGGCAATCTGTTCCTTAAAACGCGGAACAACCGAACCGTTACTTCCCAAAACATTGCCGAATCGAACAGCAACAAACTCGGTTTTTACGTTTTTTGCAAGCTTTGCGATAGGACGCATGCTACCGTCTTCATCATCGCTGTGTACATGAAGCGGAAGCAGCTCATCCGCTTTATTATCGCGGATTTTGCGGTCAAAAGACTGAATTATCATTTCACACAGGCGTTTGGACGCGCCCATAATATTTGTGGGATTTACCGCTTTATCCGTGGAAATAAGCACAAAGCGTTTACAGCCGTTTACCATGGCTGCATATGCCGTTTTATATGTACCTATAGCGTTATTTTTTATGGATTCACACGGGCTTTCCTCCATAAGCGGTACGTGTTTATGTGCCGCCGCGTGATACACAACATCCGGCTTATATATTTCAAAAACCTGATTAATCCGCCGGCTGTCACGCACAGAACCGATCAGAACCGTAAGATTCAGATTCGGATACTTGTCCAGCAATTCAAGCTGAATAGAATGTGCGTTGTTTTCATAAATATCAAATACTATAAGCTGTTTTGGCTCATGGGATGCAATCTGACGGCAAAGTTCACTGCCGATAGAACCTCCTCCGCCGGTAACAAGAATCGTTTTATCTTTAATAAATCCGTAAATCTCTTCCATGTCAACCTTAACCGGTTCACGCCCGAGCAAATCTTCCACAGCAACATCCTTCATAGAACTTACAGATATATTCCCGGTAACAAATTGGTATAATCCCGGCAAATTTTTCAGCTCACAGTCAGTCTCCTTGCATATGTTAAGAATATCACGGCGCTTTTCTGCCGATGCGCTGGGAATAGCAAGAAATATTTTGTCTATTTTATATTTTACGGAATTCAGCAGTATATCATCTCTGCCGCCCACAATCGGTACACCGTCAATAAAGCGGCCCCATTTGCTTTTATCGTCATCTATAATACAGCAAACACAGTCATTTACTTCTTTCGACATCCGGAGATCACGGAGTATTGTCCGGCCTGCCGAACCTGCGCCGATTAGCATAACGCGGCTTGCCGTACCGTCCGCTTGTGTCTGTAACATTGTGTTTCGTTCAAGTGAAACAAACCGGTAAGCAAAGCGTACAGCAAGAAACAGTATAAGCTGGATTACAGCACCGCCCAAATAGTAGGAAACCGGCATATGTTCAAAAAGCGCCGCAATTCCGACCGTATGAAAAATTCCGAGGATCACTGATGATACAATCGCCTTTTTCAGTTCGTTAAAGCTTGCAAATTTCCAAACACTCCGGTACAGTTTGAATGCCCAAAACACAAGAACGCTGGCAACCGCATAAATAGGCAAGAATTCAAACCATGCCGTGAGATACTCGCCCGGAATCTGTGTATAATGACAGTCAAATCTTATCCAAAGCGCAGCAAAATATGCACCCGCCGATGTGAAAATATCATACACCGCCAAAAGAAATGTAACGACGTGAAAATGTTCAAAAGTATTATGATTATTGTTTGTTACATCACGTTGCCTTTTCATATTTACTCCTCTCATAAGACAAAAACAGAATTTTCAAAAGTAATATTTTATAATATAACTTCATCATATCCATGTTAAAGTTAAATCGGCGGTGTGTACAGCCGGTGATTTAAAACGTCATAAATTAATGCGGTTCATCCGTGCGGACCGCCGCACACTGCAATCCCACCACAATATTTTTCAGTGTATCACTTTTTAAGAAAAATGTCAATTGCTTATATGTATTATGAGTTATTAAATTCCCCCCACGAAAAAAACGCCATCCGGCAGGCTTGCAGAAGGGTGTCAAATTAACGTTTGCAAATCATATTAACTTTAAGTTCATACTTATCGTCCATAATATACTCTAATGATATATTTTTCAATATTCCAACCCTCCTTTGCCTAACTGAGTATATACATACATTTTACGTTGTTACGGTATCAGAATTTACTTTTAAAAATATATACTTATAGTGTAACTATATGATAAGTTAGGAAGGAATGAATTTTATGCAGAAAAAATTTCTTAGTTTAATTACTTCATTAACACTCATTTTAAGCAGTTTTGTACCGTTTACGGTATTTGCGGCAGACGAAATCTTAGCCGCATTTGAGTATACAGCGCCTGACGGAACGACCTCAGGCACTGCTTTAGCCGACAGGGACAGCAGCGGAGGCTACGGCGCTGCCTCGGGAGTTATGAAGGCATCTGCAATGCTTTTTGCCTCCGTTAACGGAGAAGATTACAGTGAACTGGAATGGTCCGAAACATATGATTACGGAAGTGACAACAGAATACCGGCGCCGGTTATGGCTGCCGGCATTATTTTTTCGGGCATCGGCATACATGCAAATGACGGCATTATCACCGTAAACAGGCAGGGCAATTATGTAAATTATTACACTGATAACAATACGGTTGTTTACAACATTGAAAATTCGGACAGAAATAATATTTCCGTCGGCTCGGCAGACGATATTACAAACGGGGACAGGATTTTCATAATCTTAAAGGAGGGCATTGCAGATGAAATTACGCAGTTCATACGGCGAAATACCGATTGATGTTCCGCAAGACC
>CAJLYO010000254.1 GCA_905210885.1 uncultured Eubacteriales bacterium
CTATGGACGCGATATTCAAAATGCCCATAGAGGAGGGAATAGACTACACCGTTAAGTATTACTCATGCAATGCGGACGGCGTTTGGAGCGAAATGGCTGATAACACCGCGTTCTGCAAGCAGGCGAAAGCCGTAATAAACCTTGAACCGCGTGGAATAGAACGAAATCTGTATGTTAAAAACAACGGCGGTTCATTGGAAAGAGAATTAAGCAGGTTCGAGCCGTCGTTCAACTTTGAACTGCGCGATATGTACGGCTACAGGGCTTCGGTTAATGCGGCTGTCGCAAACTTTGACACAATCCCGGGTACGGTTGATTACACTCTTTCAACCACTGCTAAAACCAATCAGCCTATTACAATTGCGATAACCGCGGAGGATAAGGAAAGCGGCGTGGCAAGCGTTACTGTCGGCGGAATATCACTTACAAGAAACGGCGATGTGTTTACCGGACAGATTACCGAAAACGGAGCATACAGCATAGTAATGTACGACAATGTGGGAAACAGAACGGTTAAAAACTTTAATATTTCCAATATTAATATGACTGTGCCTGAGGCGAAATTTACATTAAGCACATATGAAACCACGTCAAAAAGTGTAAGCGCCTATGTTACCTTCACAGGCAGCTCGAATGTAAGAATAACCGGCGCCGCTCCTTACGGGCACGATTTTACCGAAGCAGATTACTCTATTAACTATGCAGCGTCTGTTATAACGTTCCTTAAAAACGGTAACGTTATCATCGTGTTTGAGGACGAATACGGCAACTCAAACCAGACGCCGATAAGCGTTAATAATATTGACACAACACCGCCGTCCCTTGAATGTGTGGCTACGGTCAATCCGCAGAAATCTCAGGTTGCGGTAACGTTTAAAGAGCCTGACGGCGTTAAAAACCGTTTCGGTATGGAGGAACTGAACGTAACTCACGGCGGTGTGGGCTATAAGGCAAAAGACGCAAAGTACGTTATTTATCAGAACGGTTATTACACATTTAAGATAAGCGACCCTGAGGGAATGTACTCTTCTGTTACGCTGCACATCGAGGATATCGACACGGCAGCCCCGGTGATAAAGAAAATTTCGTGGAGTTATGAGGCATATGACGATAACGGAAATCTTGTCCCGAAAAGCGGAAGCCATGATGTTAACGGCGAGGCAGGTTACAGGGTTGCATCCGATATTTACGACATTACAAACCGGGACGTTACCGTTGTAATCGAAACCGACGCAAAAACGCGCCCGGCAGGCTCCGATGGTGACTATTCCGAAACAAATCAAAAGGTGTATACAGATAACGGAATGTATATTTTCAATATGGAAAAGTCAAATATGCTTTCGGCAAGTTACGGCGTTGATTTAAGAATTATCGACAAAACGCCCCCTGTTATTGACCTTTTGGGAAATAACGAGCTGATTTTCTACGAGCATCAGCTGTCGGGAACGCCCTATAACAAGGACGAAATTATAACCCCCGGTATTGCGTTTAAGGCATATGACAATTCCGGCAAGCTAAAGAGTGTGTCCGTAGATACCGGAAGCTTTGACGCAGATAACCTTGAAAATAACGAGTTTGATTCAAGCAAGCCCTATACAGTAACGTATACTGCGGTTGATGCGGCGGGCAATGTTACAAAGGTTAACAGAACAATCCGTCTTGTGGGCATGTATGACACAATTGCCCTTATAAACGGCATGCTGCCCGATTCGACAGGCCGCTGCAACGCAGAGGGCGATACGGTTAACCTCACGTTAAACAATTTCCCGGATAACGGAATTGCATACGTGCGCTATGCAACCGGAATTAAAACCATGGGAGAGATGAAAACAGAGGGAACAACCGTGGCAAAGGGACAGAGTTCGTACTCCGTTTCCGGTCTTTCGGCAGGCTGGTACACCTTCTTTGTTCAGACCGACAAGAGGGACTACTTTACAATCTACGTTAATCTGTATAATTAAAGGGGGCAGGACAGAATAATGAAACAAATTAAAAGAATTATCTCCTCTGCTTTAATGCTTGCTATGCTTGTGTCATTTGTTCCGTCACAGGTTTTTGCGGACGGCGAAAACATATATACAATTTCAAACGGCTATTTAACATACATGTTTAACGCCGACACCGGCGGTTTTGCAATACAAACCGCCGAGGGCAATCCGCGAAAAGTTCTTGACAATGACATTCCGCTTTTGTACTCGGACGATAAAAGCAGAAGCAACGGAACGTCCTTCCTTACCGTGCGAATTGACGGAAAGGACTACATATTCGGTCAGGATTACGGATTTTTCAATATAAGCTCACAGCTTGGCACACCTGCCGTTACCGAGGACGGAAGGCTTATGACAATTCCGTGGACGATAAAAGGAGTTACGGTAACATTAAAGGTTGCGCTGAGCACCGATGAAAATCAGGATATAACGGGAAACTGCGGTTTTTCAGCCGAGGTTACGAATAACAGCGGAGAGGCAAAAAACGTAAGCCTGCGTCTTATGCTTGATACCGCTTTGGGAAATGAAACCGACGCGCCGTACCTTGTTGCGGACGAGGATATAAGACCGACTCTTACGGAAAAAGAATTTGTCGGAAGCGAGGTTCCGGGGCAGATAAGGGGCGTTGACTCCCTTTCAAACCCGAAAAAGATTTTATACTTGATTACAAAGGGATGGAATAACGGCGCCGAGCCTAACAGGCTGATTTTGGGTCACTGGGCAAACCTTGCCAACACCCGTTATGACTGTGAACCCGATAAATACTGCGATTTCAGCAATTATTCAAATAAGTATAAAACTCCCGACAGCGCCGCGGCGGTGTACTGGGAAAACAATACTCTTGCCGGCGGCCAGAGCTTTTGC
>CAJLYO010000255.1 GCA_905210885.1 uncultured Eubacteriales bacterium
GGCTTGACGAAAGCGGAAACTGATGTCAAGCCGTTTTGCCGCAAAATTTTCAAAAACGCTCAACAGTCTGTAATTTTCCTTTTACAAGGCGCCTTGAAAACCAAGATTTGTAACAGAGTTCACAGGACGTAAGGTTTGTGCATACATATGCGCTAACGGAACGACACGCGATACATGTAATCAGACTATGTGCAAACAACGTATAACCAACGATAATTATCTGCCCCTGCATGACAGGATACAAAATTCAAAGGAGAAAAAATATGTCACTTCAGCTGATATACGGCCGTTCCGGCAGCGGCAAAACAAAAGAATGCTTTACGGCGGCGAAAAAACTTTTAAGCGCCGGCGGTAAGGTTTTGTTTTTATGCCCCGAGCATATTTCCCTTCTTGCGGAGAAGGAAATCGCCGCGGACGAAGAACTTTTCGGTGCGGAATCCCTAAGCTTCGGACGGCTTGCGGCAAGGGTATTTTCAAAAACCGGACCCGTTACGGCGGATTTTGTTGACACATGCACAAAAACAATGATGATAAAACGGCTTTTGCTGCAAAACGGAAAAAAGCTTTCCGTGCTGGCGTCATGTTCGGAGGACGGCGGCTTTGCCAAAAGCCTTTTCGATACAATAAACACCTTGAAATCCGCATGCATTACGCCGGAAAATCTGCGTACGGCGGCGGAAAAAGCCGAAAAAACCGCGGACAAGCTGAAACTTTGCGACATCGCCCTGATTTACGAAAAATATAACGGTCAGTTCACCGGCACGGTGTACGACAGCGCGGACAGCTTAAGCCTTGTATGCGAAAAAATCGAAAAATTCCGCCTGTTTTCCGGCTATACGGTTTTTGCCGACGGATTTAACGGCTTCTCAAAAGCGCAGTACAACGTTTTGCGGGTTTTGGCAAAAACGGCGGATAAGCTTGTTGTTACCTGCCCGGCGGACGATTTGTCGGACGCTGACTCGCGCCTGTTTTTCCGCGGCGTTTCCATGGCAGACATTCTTTTTACCGCGGCGCACGAAAACGGGATTGAGGTTTTGCCCAACATTTATCTTGATAAATGCCGCCGTCTGGCGGAAAATCCGGAGCTTTTGCACCTTGAAAAAAATCTATTCAGCTATCCGGCAAAGCAGTATGAGGAAAAAACCGAAAACATAACCCTTTATACCGCCTGCTCCTATGAGGGCGAGGCGGAGCTTGCCGCGCGGACGGTTTATGAAATGTGCCGCGGCGGAAATTACCGTTACCGTGATTTTGCGGTGGTGTGCCGCAAGCCGGAGATTTACAATTCCGTAATTAAAAAGGTTTTCGACGATTATAATATTCCGGTTTACACAAACGAAAAAATTAATATAGTGAAAAATCCCTTTGTTCACGAATTTTTATCCGCCTTCGATGTTATAACGGGCAGATTTTCGGCAAACTCCGTTATACGCTGGGTTAAAGCGGATTTCCACGGTGAGAACACGGAGGACATATACCTTCTGGAAAATTACATAACCGCCTCCGGCAGCAGCGAAAAAATGTGGCGGAGCGAGTTAAAGTATAACGGCGGTTTAAACGACCGTGATTTTGACATGGTAAAGCAGTGCTCAAAAAGAGTTCTGAAGGAAATTTTGCAGTTTGCGGATAATTTAAAGGGGCGCAAAACTTTTAAAAGCGTGACCGCGGCGTTAAAACAGCTTTTAGACGGCTGCGGCTGTGAGGAATACATAATAAACCGCAGCGCAAGCCTTGACGCGCAGACGGCGCAGATGTTTGTGCTGGCGTATAACGGGCTTATCGATACTGTAAACAAAATGTGCGGAATTTTCGGCACTGCCCCCGTTACAACGGAAAAATACCTTGAAATACTGCTGTCCGGGCTTGCCGGGTGCGATATCGGGCAAATTCCCCAAACGGCGGACAGCGTAACCGTGTCGGAGCCTGACCTTTTCAAGGAGGAAAAAAAGGTTATTTTCGTGCTCGGCGCAAACGACGGCGTTCTGCCCAAGGGATATTTAAACGAGGGGCTTTTGTCCGACAGTGACAAAAAGCTTATTTCGGACTGCGGCTTTGACGCCCCGGATACAAGCATAATCAAGCACCGCGCGGAAAATTACCTTATGTATTCCGTTTTCACAATGCCGTCGGACAAGCTTTTTATAACATATTCCGACGCGGATTTTGACGGAAACACCTTAGAGCCGTCGCGGATTATACCGCGGATTTTGTCGGTGTTTAAAAACTGTACCCATATAAAGCAGGTGTACGAAAAAAGAAGTGCGCTTGCCCTTGCGGACGCGGTTATACCGGCGTTTAACAGGCTTACCGCCGGGAAATTCGGCGCAGCTTCCGAAACGGCGGAGGAGTGGTTTTTGAAAAACCGCCCGGAAATGTATGAAATTATACGCCGCGCCGAAAACTTTGACAATAACCCCGGGCGCCTTCGGGAGGATATCGTCCGCGGACTGTACGGCGCTGTGCCGCAGTACAGTATTTCCAAGGCGGAACAGTTTAACCGCTGTGCATATTCTTACTTTTTAAGCTACGGCTTAAGGGCAAAGCCCCGCCTTGAAAACAAGGTTAATCCGGCAGACACCGGTACCATTATGCATGAAATAATCGAGCGTTTTGTAACGGAAAATAAGGATAATTTTAAGAATATTTCGGACGCGGAGTGCGAAAAACAGGCGGCTGAAATCACCGCCGAGGTAATGCGCGGATATTTAAGCGACAGCTATTTTGAAAGCTCCGCCGGGAAAATAATGCAAAAGAAAATTTCGCGGCTTATGAAGGGGCTTTTAAAGAATATTGCGGAATATTACCGCAAAAGCGGCTTTGTCCTTTACGGCTGCGAGG
>CAJLYO010000256.1 GCA_905210885.1 uncultured Eubacteriales bacterium
TTTGTTCAGAGATATAATAGGCGGCAGGAGCCTCGGCAAACGAATCATGGGGATAAAAACAGTCGGACAAAACGGCAGACCTCCGAAACCCCGGCAGGTTCTTGTCCGCGACTTGCTTTCGTACATATGGCCGGTTGAGGCAATCACCCTTTTTGTAACCGGAAAGCGTATTGCCGACATGATTCTTAAAACGGACGTTACCATTTCAGACGATATCAAAACAGCAAAAGGTGTATAAATAAAAATCGGCAAGTACTTTCGTACTTGCCGCAGACTGTCGTCATTATTAAACGGCAGGTCGTTTTTTTATTCCCCATAATACTGACAAATCGGTTTAACCGACTTTGTGCTGTCCAAAAGCATAAGTTTTATCGTATCATATTTTCCCGAAAAAAGCTTCGTCTTTTCTATAGCAGTCGGTGATGAAACTTCAATAAACTTCGTTTCGGTAAGCTTTCCGTCTTTATACGCTGCGACAGCAAAGACACAAGGTGTTTTAATATATTCCGCCTTAACGGTTTCGCCGTCACAGAAAACAGCCGCTTTCGGCATACTGTTTGTATATGAATTCTTACCGCTTTTGTACACCGTTTTGCCCGAAAGCGACGGCAGCGAACCGATATTCTGATACCAAACCTGCGTTCCGTCATACACGCCGTTATTTAACCGCCATACAGCCTCACCATTTTTCCAGTTTTCAACAAATACGGCTGTATGCTGCGCCGACGGTGAACCGCCGTACGGCACTGTGCCGTAGGTGCAGAAATTGTTTCTTATATTGGCGGACGCACTTTTCACAGTGCCTATAATCGCACCGCTTGTTGCAGTCCCAGAGTACCAGCAGTTTTCAAGGGCTCCGAAATTCCGGTTATTAATATACCCCAAAATGCCGCCGACATGTCCGCCGCTTTTGCCGGTAACGTTTCCCGTACCGCCGCAGTTATATATATTAACCGCATTATTTGCATAGCCCAGTATGCCGCCCACGCAATCCCACGCATTGGGCAAATTAATACTTCCGTTAAAAATGCAGTTTTTAATAGTCAGTGTTCCGCCAAGCCCCTGCGAGCTGCCCACAATTCCGCCCACATGATGCGCGGCTCCGTTATCCTCTATATATACGGTTGAGGTAATACCCGAAATCACAGTATCGCCCTTTGCCACCGCAACAACACCGCCAACATGGGTAATTCCCGCTTGTATTCTTATAGGACCGTTGACAGTGAAATTTTTAATGGTTGCTCCGCTTGCAACGCCGAAAACTCCGAGATTGTCTATAGTTTGTTTGAATACTAAATTAATGACATTCCCCTGTCCGTCAAACACTCCGCCGTAGGGGTTTTCCGTTGTTCCTATGGGCGTGTACGCACCCAGCTTATGCAGCTGGATATTATTTTTCAAAACCGCGTTTATCTTGGTATTTCCGCCGTTTACGGCGCCGGCAAACCACGCAAGCTCCTTCTCCGTTGTAATTTCGTATGCATTATTTACAAAATTCGGGGCAGTACCCTCATAGCCGCACACCGTGCATTTGCCGTCGCTTCCGTATATATGGGCATTAAACACGTTTTCGGAAGAATAAACCGCGCCGTAGGTATTTCTCTCCTGCTTTGAGCATTCACGGCGGTGTCCCTCCTCCTCCGCTGTCCACTCCGACCAGGTATGGGTGTGCACAAATTTGCATATATCGCATATGCTTGTGGTATCTGTCTGCGTCAGATATGTGTGTCCGCCGAAAGTTCCGGGAATACTTTTATGGCAAATCGTGCATACAATACTGTGAGAATATTCGCTTGTTGTGTACGTATCGCCGGAATGTTCGCCGTATTTGTAGGGCACGGCGCAGATATCACACGCAACGTCTTGCTTACACGAACCTGTCTGCACAGAGCTGTGCGGTGTATAGTCCTTTCTCGCGTCGCAGTACAGGCACGAATTCCAGTGACCTTTATCATTTGCGGAAATTTTATCTATCCAGTTATTGTGAACATGTACCGCACCGCAGCCTTTACATTTGCTGTCTGCGCCGAAATTATGCGGTGCAAAGTCCTTTTTGCCGCTGCAGGAGGAGTCGCTGCACGCATACCAGTGGTAATCTCCGTCATTTGACAAAGACTTCTGCCATACATGAACGTGGCCGTTTGTGTTTTCCTTGTAACCGCAGCTTGTGCAAATACCGGTATCCTTATAAAAACTATGGGGAGAGTAGTCCTCCAGTTCTCTCGGGTCCGTAACGGTACAGCCGTCATTTTTGCACGGTCTGTAGTGATAAAGGCTGTCAGCCGCTTTATATGATGAATTTGACGTATCATATTTGTGAACATGCGCCGCAAGATATGCGGTATCCTCTTTTACATACGGGTCGTCCTCCAGATTTGCCGCCTTGGCAAATTTCGTATAGCCTTTAACAACCGAGTTTCCGCTACTTGCGTTCAAGGATATTTCGCCGGACAGTTTTGACACGTAAACCGGTGCCGTGTCGCTGTCCCGGTCTGTCCTTAAAACCAGGCAGTCGGTGGAGTCTGAAGGAGAAAACTCCGCAGTCACGGTAGGATAGCTTATGTAGCCGGGCGCAAGATACAGCTTATAATAGTTAAGCTTTATGCTTTCGGCTCTTTTTATTACTATGAATATTCTTTTATCAACATTTTTCTGCCCGGGTATTGTTGCGGAAATTGTAATCTTACCGGGCTTTAATGCCGTTACCTTGCCGGCATTTGTAACCGTCGCAATTGACGGGTCAGAGCTTGAAAACTTTGTTGCGGTAC
>CAJLYO010000257.1 GCA_905210885.1 uncultured Eubacteriales bacterium
TAGCCGTATTCCGCCAAAACCGTGCGCAAAAGCTCCTCGCCGCGGATATATTCCTTTCCGCTGTCAATCAATATATGACCGCCATTTTTGTTGTTGTCACCGCCGACAGGCGCTCTGTACCAGCCGATACCGTTTCCGTAAACCGCCAGGGCATAGCCGCCGGAGGATATTACCTCTTTCATTTTGCTGTCTTTTTTCAGCTTTGTGTTAAGAAGTCCGTTGCATATAAACGGTCTTAAGTTAAGCGTTTCGGGGTATTCGCCGTCGGTATACACATCGTGAAAGTCCGAATTTTGAATTTTCAGCGCGCCCGATATACCGCCGTCAAGTTCTAAGCCGAGCAGCGATAAAAGCGCGTCTGACGCTTTGTCGAGAGAACCTAAGAAAAGCACCCTTCCTCCGCTTTTTGCGTAGGCTGTTATTTCTTTTTCGTACTCGCTGTCTTTATCTGGAATCGGTGAGAGCAGTACGCTTTTTGCATAAATATCCTTGTCATGCTTTATAAATAAATCCGTTGAAACAACCGTGCAGACCGGCGCCGTGTTATTTATGGCATTGCACATAAACCAGTCGTTTGAAATCATTTCTTTAAGCTTTGACTCTTCCTCTGTCGTTGTATATTCGCGGGCGGGGTACACCCATACCAAGGGTGAAGGCTCGTCCGGCGCGTCTTTTTCGGATTTTAAAAGATGCGGCAGAGATTCGTTTGCGCAGTTATCCGGCATATCGCCCCAGCTGTTATTAATTGTCATAACGTTAAGCACGTTATTGGGCTGTGTTTTGCCGTTTTCGTCAATGCGCGCAAGAGCCATAGGCAGATAAATGTCGTGGGGCTGACCCTCATATCTGTCATACCAGGGGCTGTTTACCCACCATGGGTCATGCAGATAATATCTGAACATAAATTTATCTTCGGGTATTTCGGCAATTCTTGACATATGCCCCATAAGCTCAAGTCCGTAATTTCCGTCAATTGCCGCCCATGGCGAATTAGGCGGCGGCAGGAGATTAAGACCGCCTTTATATATATCGTAAAGGGGTACGGCGGACGAAGCGTAGTCAATGCCGGCAGAGTAGTTTGTGCCTCTTGTATGCACCGGAAAATCGGGGCATTCCCCGCGAAACAGCGTCCAGAAGTCAAAAATCATCTGCTTAACCTTCGGCAAAACCTTTGTGTTAAATTTCTCGCCGTCAAAAATTTCGCCCGTTGACCGCCACGACTGGGCGGTAAATCCCATTCCGTTTGAAAGCCATATATAATCAAAGCCCATATCCTTTAAGTATATATTGCTCTGTCTGCCGAAAAATTTTCCGAATGGTGTGCCTTCCGGTATGCCGTCGGGATAACCGGCGTAATTATAGCTGTCGGCTGCAAGAATACCGTAGGAATTTACAAAAGTACTGCCGCCGAACTCGTTGCCTGTGCAGACCTCCGGGTGACGGCGGTATTTAAAATCGGAAATTGCAAATTCAGGTCCGATATCGAAAACTTCGCCTACTTCAACCTTAAGCCCGGGGATTATTTCGCTTCCGGTTTGCTTTATAAGTTCTATAATTCTTTTTAATATTCCGTATGTCATGACCGGCGGATTTTCCGTATACAGCCGCTTTCTTTCATGCAGGTCGATAAAATCCGGGTCATCATCGGATTTTGTCGGGCAATGGGCGCGGCCTATCCACTTTCCCCATTCAAATTCATCATCGGGATTTCCGCGGTAGTCTAAAATCTGGCTTCCGTCGCCTGTCCACATTAAAAGGGAAACTTGCTTTCTGCCTTTTAGCAACGGCTTCCATTGCTCAAAAAGCTTTTTGCATACGCCCTTTACGTACTCGTCATCGGTTTTTTTGAAAATTTTCAGTGCAACTTCAAGATTAACCGCCTCAAACATCATTTATTCCTCCAAATCAACAGACCTGCCCAAAGGTCTTATACTGTTTTCGTTTTCCCATATGAACAGCCTTTCACCGCCGTGATTTTCGATATTAAAGCTGCCGAAGGGGAGTAATTTAAGTTTATTTATTTCAAGCTGTGAATTTTTGAAAATTCCGACAGCCTCCGTAACTTTGTTTTCAGTATTGTACACGGTGTTTCCGTCCGCGGTGATTTCGCCCGGAGCGAATTTTTCCCGTTCAAATATAAATGTTCCGCCGGAGGTTCCTATATAAACTTTATCGCCGTTCGGGGTAAATTCAAGCGTCCACACATCGGCGTTTCCGGTTATACCTGTTACGGTGTGCCACGTTTTGCCGCGGTCAAAGGACTGAAATATGCCGGGCATGTTGCGGTGGTAAACGTTATCAACTCCGCTACATACCAAGTGATCGCCGTTTTTCGGATTTTGCGCAACCTTATAAATCGGAATTGCACGCAGATTGTATTTTTCGGCAATATCCGCAAACACGTTATTCGTGCTAAAGCCTTCGCGCGTTACCGTGCCGCTTTCCGGCTGCACGGTATACACACTGTAGCCGTTTGTGTAGCCGCCGACATAGATAACGTTTGCGTCATCGATATCCACCGTAAAGCGCTGATAGCCGTTTATGTTAAGCTGGGTAAATTCCTGCCATGTTCTGCCGTAATCGTCCGTACGTGTAAGATGATATTCCGTATCGGATATCTTTTTTACGCCGTATGCAATGTTCTTTGACTGCTGCGCAATGCCCGAAACAATGCATGGCTGCGGCGTAAAGCTTGCGCCGCCATCATAACTTATATAGTTTCCGGCGTAGATTATGCTGTCGTTTGCAAACTCCATTTCG
>CAJLYO010000258.1 GCA_905210885.1 uncultured Eubacteriales bacterium
TCTGCAGCCGCAGCCGCGCACAAGCTGATAGCCTGCATATTCCATTGCACGCATTATGGTCAGGTTATCGGGAACGCTGTACTGCTTGCCGAATAAGTATACGTTAACCATATTTTCCATATTCATTTTCTCCTTATCAATATTCGTCCGGAAGCTCGTCTATTTCGTCGCAGCGGAAAACCGGGCCGTCCTTGCAGACATATTTTGAGCCTATGTTGCATCTGCCGCACTTTCCTATACCGCATTTCATGCGTAGCTCCATTGTTGTATACACCTGGGTTTTATCAAAGCCAAGCTCCTGCAAACCTGCAAGAGTAAACTTAATCATAATGGGCGGACCGCAAAGAATGGCGGTTTTGTCCGTTGAGAAGCCAAGCTCCTTTACGTAATTTGGAACAAAACCCACATGACCGTCCCACTCGGGCTGCTCGCGGTCAATGGTAAGATAAACGTTAACGCCCTCGTCCTTTGACCACTCGTCAATAATTTCCTTATAGTCTACAAGGTCCTGCATGCTGCGCGAACCGTACACAATGTCTATTTTACCGTATCTGTCACGGTAATGACGGCAGTAATTGATTACCGAACGGAGAGGGGCAAGACCGATACCGCCGGCAATAAACAGCATATCATGACCGGCAAATTCCGTGTCAACGGGAAACGCATTACCGTAAGGTCCTCTGATTGTAATCTGCTGACCTACCTCCATTGAGTGAAGCCATTCCGTTACACAGCCGCATTTTTTAATTGAAAATTCCATAAACTCGGTGTTCGTCGGTGACGACGTAATGGAAAACATCGCCTCGCCGACGCCGGGAATTGAAAGCATTGCGCACTGACCGGGCTTATGCTCAAACGCCTTTTTGCCGTCAGGAGTAACAACGCGGAAGGTTTTAACATCAGGCGTATCTATTCTGATATCGGTAACCACACCCACAACGGGGATAAGAGGTTCTTTCATATCAAGCATTTTCACGGCCTCCCAACTTTTTCATTACTTTTACTATATTCATCTGTATCGGGCATTTTGCAAGGCATCTGCCGCAGCCAACGCAGGAAAACAGACCGTCGTTGTTTGTGGGATAATACACAAGCTTGTGCATAAAACGCTGTCTGAAACGTTCAAGCTGTGTAAGTCTGGGCTGACCTGCCGACATTTTGGTAAAATCGGAATACATGCAGGAATCCCAGCAGCGGAAACGCTTTACGCCGTGGCCCGTGTTAAAGTCTTTTATATCGTAGCACTGGCACGTGGGACATACAAATGTGCATGTTCCGCAGCCCAGACACGACTGTGAAAGTTCTTTCCATTCCGGAGCGTCGAAAACCTCCGCCGTTTTTCCCGAACCGAATTTGTCAGCCGTGAGTGACGCCAAAGGAAGCTTTTCAAGTCTTTCCTTTATAACGGTCTTCTGTGCCTCGCACGCTGTGCCGTCAGTTTCCTCCGTCAAACTTTCTATTGATTTTAAAAGCTTTTCACCCTTTTCGGTTTTTGCCTCGAGATACAGCGCACCATCTGTTTTAACACACACAACGTCGCCCTCGGGAGCAGCCGCATCTATGCCGAAAGTCTTGCAAAAGCAGGTTTCCGCCGGCTTGTTGCAGGCAACGGAAACAATTACGCCGTGTTCTCTGCGGTTTTTGTAATATGTATCAACCGGGTCGGCAAGGAAAACTCTGTCTAAAATTTCAAAGCTTTTTACATCACAGGCACGCGCGCCGAAAACAACAAAATTTTCACATTCGCTGCGCGTATCTATAATTTCAATGTTTTTGCCTTCCACCTTAAAGTCCATAAGGTTCTCGGTCTGAGGGAAAAAGAAGTCTTTTGCACTTCTTACGGTATTTAAAGCCTGTGAAAGCTTTTTACCCTGCTCCCACTTTTCAAACTTTGCCCCGGTTTTTGTATCAACGGGAATATACAAAGTACTTGAAGCGGAAATTGCGCCAAACATACTGTCTAAATTATCAAGTAAAATCTTACGCATCTTTTCCACCTCTTTCTACTGCCTCTGACGGCTCTAAGTCGTCTGTGGTATAGTTAACTATGGGAGCGCGGCTGCCTACCTCGGCGCCTGCCTGATACTCGCCGTAGAAATTGTCAATATCCTTTATAAACTTTCTGTTTAAAAGGTGAAGGGGTATGTGCTGAGGACATACGCGCGAACATTCGCCGCAGTCCGTGCAGCGTCCGGCAACATGGAACGCTCTTATAATATGGAACATTTTTTCCTCAAATGAGTTTGCCGCCGCCTTGTTTTCAACACCTGAATTTGGGTTGTCAAAAACGCATTTTTCGCATGTGCACGCCGGACAAACATCACGGCACGCATTACAGCGGATACATCTTGAAAGCTCGTTCTGCCAGAAAGCAAAGCGCTCATCGGGGGACATTTTTTCCAAAGCTTCCACCATATCAAATCTGCCGCTCTCCGTAACTTCGCCGTCATCGCCCAAAAGCTCGTCATATGCCATGTGCTTTTTGGACTTGCAGTTAACGCAGCGTTCTGCCAAAACCTCACCGCGGTCAATTGAAACCGTACCGTCATAGAGTGTTTCAACATTAATCTTTCCGTTTTCCTCGGAAATTGAAGCAATACCGTCGGCACTCTCCTTTATCTTGCTTATATCTGCCATACCTTCGCAAGGCACACCGACAGCGTATACCTTTTCTCTGTCAAAGCGGTGCTCGGTGAGCAGCTGGTTAAAGCTGTATGTATCGCAGGGCTTCAGGAACACAAGCACCTTG
>CAJLYO010000259.1 GCA_905210885.1 uncultured Eubacteriales bacterium
AGGAACTCCATGCACATATAGTAAACACGTTTTGCGCCTGCCTGATTCACGCGCTTTTTGAATACCCCCCGCTTCTCGGTCAGGATGTCGCGGACGGTCATGGCAGTGGCTTTATACATCTGCTCCTGCGACGCCTCGGCACTGGTACAGCCGAAATAACGCGCAAGGATGGATTCGATGTTCTGCCGGATTTGGATGGGTGAAGGATTGTAGTTCATCGGTTTTTTCTGTTTCCTTTCTCTTGGAAAATTCTCTCTCTTTATTATTCTGCGCCGCCTGTGAGCGCGTCATACATTCGCAGATACTGCATGGCGGAAACCTGCCAGGAAAAATCAATCTGCATGATCTTTTTGACCAGGGCATCGAACGCGTCTCTGTCGCGGTAAAGCGCCAGCGCCGCGCAGGTGCGTTCCATGAGCTGATCAGCGGAATAGTCGGAGAAGGTGAAGCCGTTGCCCATCACCTCGCCGTCCCGGATCCAATAGCCCTTGATGGAATCGTACAGCCCACCCGTTTCGCGCACCACGGGAATTGTGCCGTAGCGCATTGCGATAAGCTGTGAAAGTCCGCACGGCTCGCTTTTTGACGGCATTAAAAGAAAATCCGCCGCCGCGTATATCTGGTTTGCCAAAGTTCCGTCAAATTTAATATTAGCCGAAATCTTATCACGATATGCATAGTCGTAATATTTAAACGTATCTTCATACTGCTTGTCGCCCGTTCCCAAAACGACAAGCTGAATGTCCATCTGTGCTAAGTCGTTCATAACCTTTTCTATAAGATCAACTCCCTTATGAGCAACCAGACGCGACACAACCGCAAAAAGCGGCGTGTTGTTTTTTTGTTCAAGACCCAGCTGCTGACGGAGGAATTTTTTATTTTCATCTTTGCCCGAAATATCCCCATGAGAATATTGCTTGTAAATCTTTGTATCCGAAGCCGGGTTATAAAGCTCGGTGTTAATTCCGTTTACAATGCCGCTTAACTTATATGAATTTTCACGCAATATTCCCTCAAGTCCGTGGGCAAAGTACGCATATAGTATCTCACAAGAATATGTGGGCGAAACCGTGGTCAGCTTGTCACAAAGAACAATTGCCGATTTCATGGCATTTATACAGTTGTCAAAGGTAACAATGTTGCGCCAGTATTCCGAAACGCCCAGAACCTCCGACAAAAAGCTGTTGTCTGCCTTGCCCTGATACTCAATGTTGTGTATTGTAAATACCGTTCTTATATTCTGATATCCGGGCAAATCGCTGTAGAAAGCCTTGTAAAACAGCGGAACAAATCCCGTCTGCCAGTCATTGCAGTGAATTACGTCCGGGTGAAAATCTATATGTTGCAGCGCCTCCAAAACAGCCTTTGAGAAAAACGCAAAGCGTTCGCCGTCATCATTATAGCCGTAACAGCCGCCGCGGCAGAAATAGTATTCGTTATCTATAAAATAATAAGTAACGGTTCTTTTTTTGCCCTTTTCACGGTATTTAAAAAGTCCGCAGTACTGACTTCTCCAAGCAAGAGAAACGCCGAAACAGGAAACAAATTCCGGTTTGAAATCCGCATTATACTTTATATTTCCATAAAAAGGCAGAAAAACAACTACTTCATTATCATTATTTTTGGCAAGCTCACAAGGAAGTGCCTGAGCAACATCGCCCAGACCGCCGGTTTTTATAAACGGAGCACACTCACTTGCCGCAAACAATATATTCACAATTAACCAATCCTTTCAGTCTATACAATTTTACCCTTTCCGATAATAAGCGGTGACATCTCTGCACCGGAAAGCACAGTGTCTTCGGTAACCGTAACGTCCTTATCCGCAATAACATTGACAAGCTGTGAGTTTCTGCCTATTTTCGTACCCTGCATTAATACGCAGTTATGTACGATTGCGCCCTCCTCAATTACAACATCGCGGAAAATTACCGAATTTTTAATACTGCCCCTGATATTGCAGCCGTCGGCTATGATACAGTCGTCAACGCTGCAGCCTTTTGCATAATATGTGGGCGCCTCGTCGCGAACCTTTGTATACACGGGAGCGTCCGGCTTGAATATACCTTTCTGCGTCTTTTCGGACGTTAAGCTTAAATTGTTTTTAAAGTAAGATGCAACGCTTTTATTTCTTAAAACACAGTCCTTGAATTTGTACACATTAATATTAAAATCGCCGGTGATAAATCTGCGCTGCAAAAAATCCTTTTCAAAGTGGCAAAGCCCGTGGGAAACTGAATATTCGATAACGGAAATCAGGTTTTTTCTGTCCATTATATACATCCCCATGCCGGTATATTCGCCGTCGGAAACGATAGTGTTAACCGCCATATCAACCACTCTGTTGCGCACAACTTTTAAAATCAGTTCGTTATTTACAGTATTTTTATTCTGATAATCTTTGTTTGCAACCACCGTAATATCCGCACCGGATTTTATATGAGAATTAAGCACCTCTTCAAAATCGATGTTGCAGATAACCGTGGAATCGCACATTAAAACATATTTATATTTTGAACGGCGCAAAAAGCTGAGTGCGGAATTTAACGCCTCGAGCTTTCCCTTGTAGACCCCGGTATTTCCCGATGCAAAAGGAGGCAGAATAAACAAACCCTGTCCAGGGTGGAGTCCTCCGTCCGGGACTTTGTTACTGAAAATCCCCATGCAGACTATGCTGCTATTACACAACGGTTCGGGACGCCCCAGCAAATTGCAGCGTCCTA
>CAJLYO010000260.1 GCA_905210885.1 uncultured Eubacteriales bacterium
TGGATTTCGGCGGCGAAAACGCAGCCTTCGAGCCTATAGAAATTACCCTTGAAAACGGCGTTAAGGTGCTTTTGACGGGGAAAATCGACAGGGTCGACATTTTAAAGGCGAATGATAAATACTTTGTAAACGTTGTGGATTACAAATCCTCGGATAAAACAATAGATTACGGTCAGGCGCTTTTCGGGCTGCAGCTTCAGCT
This sequence comes from uncultured Eubacteriales bacterium, assembly GCA_905210885.1. Taxonomy (GTDB): domain Bacteria; phylum Bacillota; class Clostridia; order Monoglobales; family Firm-18; genus CAJLYO01. The sequence continues at coordinate 203 of CAJLYO010000260.1, forward strand.
GCCCGTGTACATTGACGCAATATGCAGATTTCTTGCACGGCGTGACGGCACGGTGACCGTCCCGGCGGCGATTTTGTACTGCAAAATCGACTATCCTCCGGCGGAGGGAAGCCGCGACTATACCCCGGAGCAGATTCGGGAGGAAATAAAGAAAAATATGCGCATGAGAGGTCTTGCGGTGTGCCATGACGAAACCGCGGAGGCTATGGACGGCATTTTTGCCGTAAAGCCGGACGCCACCCTTTCCCAGCTTGAACGGCTGTGCGAATATTCATATAAAAAACTCCGCGACACGGTGACGGATATTATGTCGGGCAGCATTTCCATTATGCCTTCCGTGTCCTCGGGCAAAAAAAGCTGCGATTACTGCGACTTTTTCCCCGTATGCGAGTTCGACCCGCTTTTTGACAACAGCTGTCGGTACGTAAGCAAAATTAAAAGAGAGGAGTTTTTTGACTATGTCGGTAAAATGGACGCAAAATCAGCAAAAGGCAATTGACTCCTCGGGAAGTAATATACTTGTTTCCGCAGCGGCAGGTTCGGGAAAAACCGCCGTTTTGGTTCAGCGCGTTATACGAATGATAACGGCGGAAAACCCCGTAAGGCTTGACCGAATTTTAATGGTCACCTTCACAAACGCGGCGGCGGCGGAAATGCGCACGAGAATTTATAAGGCGATAACGGAATGTATAGAGCGCGACCCGGAAAACAAGCTTCTCCATGACCAGCTTGCTCTTTTAAGCCAGGCGCAGATAACCACCATACACGCCTTTTGCCAGAACCTTCTGCGGGATAATTTTTATAAAGCGGACGTAAGCCCCGATTTTACCGTTATTGACGAAACGGACGCGGCGCGGCTTATAAAGGAGTGCGCGGAGGAGGTTACGGAAAACGCCTATTCTGATTATCCCGAGCAGACGGAGCGGCTTGCCGGGTGCTACGGCGGCAGGTTTGACGATGAAAAAATAAAGGGACTTATATCCTCGTTATATAAATTTATACAGTGCAAACCTGAGCCGGAAAAATGGCTTTCAAGCCTTCCCGAAATGTATAAAAACGGCTTTGGCGGCAGCGTATGGCAGCAGTTTTTGTCAGACTGCGCAAAAACGGAAACTTTAGACATGCTTTCCATGTACGGCGAAGCAATAGAAATTGCTAAAACCGGCGGAGTTTCCGCGTATATTGACTTTCTTGCGGCAGAGAAAAACGCCGTTGCCGCGATTATGGACAAAAAGGACTGGGACGAAATTTTTGCGGCTGTGCACGGCATGAGCTTTGACAAGCTGCCGCGGAAAAACAAAGACTGCGACGGCGGCAGCGCCAAGGAGTGCACCGCTTTAAGAAACAAAATCAAAAAGCAGTTTTCAAAGCTTTGCGGCCTTGTCCCGGCAACGGAATCGGATTTGGACGAAGAGATTAAAAAACAGGCGGACCTTGTGGAGGCGATATGCCGCATGACGGCGGATTTTTCCAAGCTTTACGGCGAGAAAAAAAGGTCGGTGAATACTCTTGATTTTGACGATATGCTGCACTTTACCTTAGAGCGCCTTTTGGGTGACGAGGAGTGCGCCGCCTCTCTTGCGGAGCGGTTTGACGAAATTCTCGTAGACGAGTATCAGGACACAAACGCCGTAAATATCGAGCTTTTTACAAGGCTTTCAAACGGAAAAAATCTGTTTGCCGTGGGCGATGTCAAGCAAAGCATTTACGGCTTTTTAAACGCGCGCCCCGAAAGCTTTACCGATATGTACTACAGCTATTCCGAGGAGGGAAACGAGCACGGAATGAAAATCCCTCTTTCAAACAATTTCAGAAGTGCGGAAAATATCCTGGACTTTGTAAACTGCATTTTTGAGGGGATTATGACAAAGCGCACCGGCGGCGTTTCGTATACCGGCGACCAGCGGCTTGTGTATTCCAATAAATCGGTGCAGACAAGTCTTCCGCCGGAAATTCACATTTTAGAGGAACCCCCTGCCGACGGAAGTATGGGAAGCAAGCTTGAAAACGAGGCGTTTTTTACCGCAAAGCGGATTTTGGAGCTTGTAGAGGTTGAAAAACCGCTGATTTTCGACTCTAAAACAGGGGAGCAGCGCCCCGTATGCTACGGCGATATTGCGGTTCTGGCGCGGTCTGTAAAGTCGGACACGGCGGTGTCTTTCGTGCGCCAGCTTGCCCTTTGCGGCGTGCCGGTAACATGCGACGAAACGGGCAGCTATTTTATGACGGTGGAAATTTCCGCGGTAATTTCGTTTTTGCAGATTATAGACAACCCCATGCAGGATATACCCATGCTTGCGGTTATGCGAAGTCCCATGTTTTCTTTTACGGAAAACGAGCTTGCCGCAATACGCATAGAAAATAAAAACGACAGCTTTTGCCGCGCGGTTCTAAAGTCGGAAATGCCCAAAGCACGGGAGTTTTGCAGAGTTTTGGAGGGCTTTTCGGAGCTTTCAAAAACTGCAGACCTTGAACTTTTGATTGAAAGAACAATATCGTTGAAATCAAATTTT
>CAJLYO010000261.1 GCA_905210885.1 uncultured Eubacteriales bacterium
TTTTTATACCTTCTCATCTGTTCTCTGATCGCTTTTTTCTCGTCTTCCGCCGCTTGTTTCTGTTTCTTTAAACGCTTATTTTTATATGCGGCATATTTATCAAGAACAGAAAAGCCTGTAGTACCCACAATATAACCTATAACAGCTATCAGAGGAAGTACAAATATCAGATAAGCGATATCTGACGGCTGTATGCCGTTTCCGTCAAGGTTATACAAAAGCGACAGCGGCATGTACCAAACAGCTCCGGCAATGCGGAATATCAGTTGGTTAAGCGGTGTTGTAAGCTTTGTTGCGTTAAATGAAGCAATATCCTTTATTTCAAAGGTAAGCTCGCCGCCGCTGCGGCAGTAGCCGCCGAAGTAGTACTCGCCTTCTTCGGGAGCCGTGAACGTAAGCTCGGCTGTTCCGTCAGAGTCAAAAAACAGTGATTTTTCACCTTCGTGTTTCATATCGGATACTATTTTTGCGCCTCCGGAGAGCGTCCACTCACCGTCTTTCTCAAAGCCGCCGTTTTGGTTTACGTCTTTTGCGGTCATGTACTCCTGCATGTTGTCCTTATCCTTGGGCATTTTTACGATTCTTATATCGTCCGCATAGGTACCTGCGGTGCCGTGAAGCACAACGGTATACTGTTTGTCCGCCTTCAGGTTTTCGTTTTGGGAAAACGGACGCCATGAGTCAATGGGCGTAAAGTTTATCACAACGATAATAAGCGGAATTATAAGCTGGGGCAGGTACGCAAGCGCCGCCCTTGCCGGGTTCGGTTTTATGCTGTTATAAGGCTTTGAATCAAATGCCGCCATGTTCCAGCCGTCCGAGTATATCATTCCGAAGTATATCAGAAACACAACGCCCCACACTATTTTCATTCCCATGTCGCTTTTTAAGCACCATGAAAACACCGCCATTACAAAAACGGCAAACACAATAGTAAGCAAGTGAGTTGTAAAAAGCTTAAGGCTTCTTTTTAAATAGCTATCCATAATAAATCACCGATTAAAACTCGATTTTACGGGCAATGTAATCCTCAACCTCCGCAATGGGGAGTCTTACCTGCTCCATTGTATCTCTGTCACGGAGTGTAACACATCCGTCCTCTGCCGTGTCAAAGTCAACCGTTATGCATACGGGTGTTCCGATTTCGTCCTGTCTTCTGTAGCGCTTTCCTATGCTTCCTGCATCGTCATAGTCGCACATGAATTTCTTTGAAAGATTTTCATAAAGCTCTGTTGCACTTTCCGAAAGTTTTTTGGAAAGGGGCAGAATTGCAGCCTTAACGGGCGCCAAAGCCGGGTGCAGTCTTAAAACAACGCGGCTGTCATTTTCGCCTACGGCTTCCTCGTCGTATGCGTCAACCAAAAATGCAAGGGTAACACGGTCGGCGCCAAGCGACGGCTCGATTACGTAGGGGATATATCTTTCGTTTGTAACAGGGTCCATATAGTCAAGGGTTTCGCCTGATGTTTTGGAATGAGCCGTTAAATCAAAGTCGGTTCTGTCGGCAATGCCCCAAAGCTCGCCCCAGCCGAAGGGGAACATAAATTCAAAGTCTGTCGTTGCGTTTGAATAATGTGAAAGTTCCTCGGGCTTGTGGTCGCGCAGACGAAGGTTTTCCTCTCTCATATTAAGACTTAAGAGCCAGTTTTTGCAAAAATCTTTCCAGTAAGCAAACCATTCAAGGTCTGTTCCCGGTTTACAGAAAAATTCAAGTTCCATCTGCTCAAATTCACGTGTTCTGAAGGTGAAGTTTCCGGGTGTAATTTCGTTTCGGAAGGATTTACCTACCTGACCTACACCGAAGGGAACCTTTTTTCTGGTCGTTCTCTGAATATTTTTAAAGTTTACGAATATACCCTGAGCGGTTTCGGGACGTAAGAACAGCTCGTTTTTAGCATCCTCAGTAACGCCCTGGAATGTTTTAAACATAAGGTTGAATTTTCTGATTTCCGTAAAGTTGTGCTTGCCGCACTCGGGGCAGGGAATGTTGTTTTTCTCAATGTACTCTGCCATCTGGTCATTTGTCCAGCCGTCGGCAACCGTGCCGTCAAAATCCTCTATAAGCTTGTCCGCTCTGTGGCGCGTTTTGCACTCCTTGCAGTCCATAAGCGGATCCGAGAAGCCGCCAACATGTCCGGAGGCAACCCATGTTGTGGGGTTCATTAAAATTGCGGAATCAAGACCTACGTTGTATTTTGACTCCTGAACAAACTTTTTCCACCATGCTTTTTTTACGTTGTTTTTAAGCTCAACGCCCAGAGGGCCGTAATCCCATGTGTTTGCAAGTCCGCCGTAAATTTCCGAACCGGGGTAAACAAAGCCTCTGCCCTTGCAAAGCGACACGATTTTGTCCATAGTTTTATCTGTATTTAACATAATATACCTCCAATGCTTAATATAATATATTATAATGTAAAAACACAAATTGTCAATAGATATAGGGGATTTTTATGCAAAATTTCTATAACATTTCTTTAATTTTCACCGGAACCGTCATAGGTGCCGGCTTTGCCTCGGGTCAGGAGATAATGCAGTACTTCTTAAAATACGGTAATGCAGGGGTTTTCGGCATATTTTTAAGTATAGTTGTTTTCTCGCTTTTGGTGTGTATAATAATGTGCAAAATACAGTGTACGGGCGCAAGAAATCCCGACGAATACCTAAGCGGCTGTCCGCGTTTTGTGAAAATTTCGTATTCGGTTATAACGAC
>CAJLYO010000262.1 GCA_905210885.1 uncultured Eubacteriales bacterium
ATATCCAAAATCGAAAAATCCGAAAACATAACCCTTGCCGAGCTGCAAAAGGATGCGGTTCATGCCGCAGTGGAAAACGGTGTTACCGTAATAACAGGCGGTCCGGGAACAGGAAAAACCACAATCATAAACGCAATCATAAAGACAATGACCGAAATGAACGGAACGGTTATGCTTGCCGCCCCCACAGGCCGCGCCGCAAAGATAATGACGGAAATGAGCGGAACTGAGGCAAAAACCCTGCACAGACTTCTTGAAGTGGAATTTCGCGACGATGATGATGACGCAAGCGTTTTCGGCAAAAACGAAAATAACCCCATAGACTGCGACATGCTTATTGTAGATGAGATGAGCATGGTGGATATTATGCTTATGTCGGCAGTTTTAAAGGCGTTAAAACCACGTGCCCATCTTGTTTTGGTAGGCGACAGCGACCAGCTGCCGTCTGTTGCGGCAGGCTATGTCCTACGCGATATTATCGCCTCCGGAGCGGTAAAAACCATTGCCCTTACCGAAATTTTCAGACAGGCAAAGGAAAGCGCCATAGTTGTCAACGCCCACATGATTAACGGCGGTCAGTATCCCGTACTAAACGGCGCAGACTCAGACTTTTTTCTTGTTCGCCGCGACGGCGGGCAGGATATCGTAAAAACCATTGTCGACCTGTGCACCTCGCGTCTTCCCAAGGCATACGGCTATGATGCGAAAAATCAGATACAGGTTATATCGCCCACACGCCGCGGAGCGGCAGGAATCGTGTCCTTAAACGAACAGCTCCAAAAGGCTCTCAATCCGCCGGACAAGTATAAAAACGAGAAAACCTACGGTGCAATCACCTTCCGCGAAGGTGATAAGGTTATGCAGAACAAGAACAATTATGACCTTATATGGAGCAAAAAAAGCGACTGCACCCAGGGTACGGGCGTGTTTAACGGCGACGTGGGGTACATCGAATCAATAGATAACGAAAGTGAAACATTATGCGTAATTTTTGACGACAAGGAATACACCTACAGCTTTCCCCAGTTGGACGAGCTGGAGCTTGCATATGCAATAACGGTGCATAAAAGCCAGGGCAGCGAGTTTGACGCGGTTATAATGCCAATGTACCCGTGTGCGCCCATGCTTCAGAACAGAAACCTTCTTTACACCGCGGTAACACGCGCAAAAAAGCTTGTCGTACTTGTGGGACGCCAAAGCTGTATAAATGTAATGGTAGATAACGCAAACGAGCAAAAGCGCTACTCGGGACTGTGCTCAAAGCTTGAAAGGCTGGGCGAAATCTGATGCTTTTAAAGAATCTTTTCTTTCCGAAAAAGTGTATATTCTGCAATAAGCTTCTGCCCCTCTCGGCGGATAACTACTGGTGTGAGCAGTGTGCTGAAAAACTTATGATTAAAGACGACCGCGTATGTGAAATATGCGGCATGCCGCTGGAAATTCCCCGCGGTGAGCCTGTATGCAAAACCTGTAAAAAATTAAAACACAGCTTTATTCAAAACACATCAGCCTTCGTTTATAAAGACAAGGTGCGTTCCGCCTTGGTGCGCATGAAGTTCTCAAAAAATCAGCAGTGGATAGCCCGCACCTTCGGAACCCTCGCTGCGGTCAGAGCGGCGCGCGTATACCGCGATATTAAATTTGACGGTGTGACGTTTGTTCCCATAAGTCTCCGCCGCGAGCTTAAAAGAGGATACAACCAGTCGGAAATAATGGCTGCCGAAATCGCGCGTGCGCTGAATGTTCCGCTGCTGCCAAATGCTTTAAAGAAAATCAAAGACAATAAAAAGCAAAGTTCACTTACCGCAGCGCAAAGAGCGGTAAATGTTAAAGGCGTGTACACCGTTGGCAAAGACAGCGTTGAGGATAAAACAATACTTCTCATAGACGATATTTACACAACAGGCGCAACGATTAACGAGTGTGCCTCCGTGCTGAAAAAATCCGGCGCATTGCTTGTGTACTGCGCAACCGCCGCAATTACAAAGGAGGGTAAAAGATTTTGCGCATCAAAGAACACTTTAGCAAAATTAAAAAGATAATAGTTTCAGATGAAATGGACCTTGTGTACAGAATTTTGGCATTGACCGTTGCCCTGTGCCTTATTCTTGCATTTGTATTTACCAAGAAAAATCAGCAGCCCAAAGCATCGGATATACGCGTTCAGGTAAAGGGCGCGGTTGTAAACCCGGGCGTGTACACGTTAAAGTCCGGAAGCCGCGTTGACGACCTTATAAAAGCCGCCGGCGGAACCGCAGAAAACGCAGACACAGACGAAATCAACGGCGCGGAATATGTTTTGGACGCCGAAGAAATATATATTCCCCAAAAAGCGGCTCCAACTAACAACCCGGAACTTACAAATATCAATACCGCAGACGAACAAGCCCTTATCGCACTCCCCGGAATAGGTCCGGCTCTGGCAAAAAGAATTATCCAGTACCGTGCAAAATACGGTGATTTTGTCTCCACCGAAGCGATTATGAATGTAAAAGGCATAGGCGACAGCCTGTATTCCAAAATAAAAAATTTAATAACTGTGCGCTAATGTCCGTCTAATGGGACACTTCCTTTGATATAATATATTTGAAAGGAAGTGTTACAAATGAAATTATTCAAAAATTTATTCAACTTTATCACGGCGGCAGGCATATTTTTGCTGATAGGCACAGCAGGACTTTCGGACAACAGCTGCATACAGCTTG
>CAJLYO010000263.1 GCA_905210885.1 uncultured Eubacteriales bacterium
CGGTAAACGTAGATTTCGTCATATGATTTGTGCTAGCTGATGCCACCGAACGCACTGTTTGAGGCGAAGCCGAGTTTGCGTGAATGGCATCAAACAAGCGCACGAATCATATAGAAATCGCAGTGTGTCAGGAAGTACCATCCTTCTCATCTCCGTAACGTACCATTTCTACATTCTACTCCAACAAAAAAATTAACAAAAATTTAAAAAAATATTGCAAAATGGACTATTTTGTTTTATAATAAAATAGTCTTATTAATTACATAAAGAAGAGGGATAGCATGCAGCTGCTTAAAGACAGAATTATAAAGGACGGCAAATTTTACGACGGCAATATTTTAAAGGTCGACAGCTTTTTGAACCATCAGATGGATATTAAATTCATAAATGAAATAGGAAAAGAGTTTAAAAGGCGTTTTTCCGACTGCGAAATTAATAAAATACTGACTATCGAGGCGTCCGGTATAGGCATAGCGTGCATTACGGCACAGTACTTTGACGCTCCCGTTGTTTTTGCTAAGAAAAGCCAAAGCACAAATATTTCCGGCGATGTGTACGTAAGCCGTGCTCACTCGTTTACACATAACAAGGATTATGATATTGTTGTTGCAAAGAAGTTTTTGGGCAGCGACGACAAAGTACTTATAATTGACGATTTTCTGGCAAACGGCGAGGCGCTCCGTTCCCTTATTAATCTTATAAATGATGCAGGCGCGCAGATTGCCGGTGCCGGCATTGTCATTGAAAAAGGCTTCCAAAAAGGCGGAAGCGAAATAAGAAACATGGGTATCCGTGTTGAGTCCCTTGCAATTATCGATAAAATCAATATGGACAGCGGCGAGATTACGTTCCGATGATTTATGTGAACCGCAAGGTTCTGTAAATATAAAAAATTTTAGGAGGAGTAATTACAAAATGAGAAAAATTACTAAGGTAATGGCACTTTTGCTCACTGCTGCAATGCTTTTTGCTGTTGTTGGCTGCGGTAAAGACGGTGCTGACAACAACGCCCAGACTACAGGCGGCAACAATGCGGACTTCAAGGTTGGTGTAATCCATATCGGTAATCCTGCCGACGGTGCCGGATATTCATACGCACACGATAAGGGCATTGTTGAGATGCAGAAAAATCTTAACCTTACAGATGACCAGATTGTAAGAAAAATCAATGTTGCGGACGGCGATGCTGTTGCTACACGCACAGCTATCGAGGAATGTATCGAGGAAGGCTGCAAAATCATTTTCGGTACAAGCTGGGGCTACATGGACACAATGGAGGAAATGGCAAAGGAACATCCCGACGTAATATTCTCTCATGCTACAGGATATAAGAGCAATGATAAAAATTTCAACAACTATTTCGGAAGAATTTATCAGGCTCGTTACCTTGCAGGTATCGCTGCAGGTCTTAAAACAAAGTCAAACAAAATCGGTTATGTTGCCGCTATGGGTATAGATAACTCAGAGGTAACAGGCGGTATCAACGCATTTGCAATGGGTATCGAATCCGTAAATCCCGATGCAAAGGTTTACGTAAAGGTTACGAATTCATGGTTTGACCCCACAATGGAACAGCAGGCTGCAGAAGCTTTGCTTGACATGGGCTGCGACGTTTTGGGTCAGCACTGCGATACAACAGCTCCTCAGCTTGCTGCAGAAGCAAGAGGCGCTTTCGGCTGCGGCTACAACTCGGATATGACTGTTGACGCTCCCAAGGCTCACCTTACCGCTCCTATCTGGAACTGGGGCGTATATTACACAAAGGCTGCAAAAGCTGCTATGGAAGGCAAGTGGACAAACGAAAACTACTTCGGCGGCATGGATGACGGTCTTGTTGACATCTCACCCCTTTCCGACAACTGCGCAGAGGGTACAAAAGAGAAAATCGATGAAGCACGTGCTAAAATCGTTGACGGTTCATTCAAGGTATTTGAAGGCGAACTGTTTGATAACCAGGGCAACAAGGTTTGCGAAGCAGGTCAGGTTATTTCGGACGCTGACATTACAGGCAACATGAACTGGTACTACAGAAACGTAGAAGTTAAATAATTCTTTTTAAAATTGACACAGGCGGTTTTCTGCCGCCTGTGCTTTTTTCATTTAGCATAAAAAGCGGAAAAGGGTGGATTTATGGAAAACAATATTGCTATCAAGCTTAGCGGTATAACAAAAAAATTCGGCACGGTTGTTGCAAACAACAATATCGAATTTTCCGTTAAAAAGGGTGAAATTCTTGCGCTTTTGGGTGAGAACGGTTCCGGCAAAACAACTCTTATGAATATTCTTGCCGGAATTTATCAGCCTGACAGCGGTACGATTATGATTAACGGCAAAGAAACCGCGATAAACTCTCCGGATGATGCAAAGCACCTGGGAATAGGCATGATTCATCAGCATTTTAAACTTGTTGATGTTCACACGGCGGCGGATAATATTATTCTCGGTGAAAAAGGCAGCTTTTTTCTGAAGAAAGACAGAGCGAAGAGGATCCGCGAGCTTTGTGAAAAGTACAAGCTTACAATAGATACCGATAAAAAAGTATACAACATGTCTGTAAGCGAAAAGCAGACGGTTGAAATTCTTAAGGTTTTGTACTGCGGCGCCGAAATTCTTATTCTGGACGAGCCTACTGCGGTTTTGACTCCTCAGGAAACAAAACGGCTTTTTGATATACTGCGTCACATG